>JAJYBX010000378.1 GCA_021778785.1 Acidobacteriota bacterium | reverse complement strand
GACGCTGGCCAGGGCCGGCCGGTCCACGCCCTCGAGCTTGCCGATGACGAGACTGGAAGCCACCATGGCCGCGCCGGTATGGCCCATGGACACCATGCCGTGGGCCTTCCCCTCGCGGACGAGCTGGGCGGCGACGCGGATGGAGCTGTCCTTCTTCTCCTTCAGGATGGAGGTGGCCTTGTCCTCCATCGAGACGACCTGGGAGGCGTGCACCACCTCGGCCCGCGCCTGGAGGGCGGCCGAGAATCCATGCTTCGCCAGGGCCGGGCGCAGCACGGCCTCGTCCCCCACCAGGTAGAGGAAGAGGCCGGGCCAGGCCTCAAGGGCCTCCCGGGCACCCTGCAGGGTCACGTGGGGGGCATGATCGCCCCCCATGGCGTCCAGCGCGATGCGGTGGCCGTCCACCCGTTCTGCCTCAGGCTTCCTGGGCGGTGCGGACCGCCAGCTTGCCGCGGTAGAAGCCGCAGCTGGGGCACACGCGGTGGGGCAGCTTGGGGGTCTGGCAGTTGGGGCAGGTGCTGGCGCTCATGACTTCGAGGGCATCGTGGGTGCGCCGGCGGTCGCGGCGGGCCCGGGAATGGCGGCGCTTGGGGTTCGGCATGGCTTGCTCCTAGCTTGAAACACGAATGTTCCAGGATAAATGCATCAGGATTCGGGGTCCAGCTTGATTCCCGCCAGGGCCTTCGAAAGGGCCCGGCTGAGGGCGGAAGGGGCCCGCTCCGCCTCGGGGCGGCACTGGCAGGGCCCCTTGTTCCAGTTCTTGCCGCAGTTCGGGCAGAGCCCCTTGCAATCCTCGGTGCAGAGCGGGTGCATGGGGGCCTGGAGCTCGAACTGCTCCCGCACCACCTCGGCTTCCTCCAGGGTGTCCTCCGGGAGGAACACCACGTCGAGATCCTGGGAACCCAGGGTGTGCGATCCCCGGCCGACCAGGTCGGGATCCTTGCTGCCCAGGAACTGGCTGGACACCGCCAGGGGCCGATCCAGGGGCGACAGGCAGCGGCTGCAGGTCCCCTCCCAGATCGCCTTGCCCTTCACCTCCAGGAAGACGTCCTGGCCGGAGGGCAGCGCGAACAGGGCCCATTCCAGCTCCCGCAGGGCCGCATCACCCTCCAGGGGCAGGCGGTCCACGGCGCCGTTCAGGCGGAGCCCCTCCGGGGGCAGCTTGTGGAGATCGATCACTTCCCGCTCCCGGGCGCCGGCTGCGCCGGGGTTCCGGCCTCGGCAGGGGCGCTCCCCCCGGTGACCTGGCCCTGGCCCGGCGTGCGGGTGAAGGGCTTGAATTCGTCCGGATGGTCCGGATCCCCCTGGCACTTCAGCTCGTAGTTGCCATGGGAGGCCTTCCCCTCATAGGGCTGGCTGAAGGGATCCATGGGGCTCATGCCCACCTTGATGAGGCTTTCCTTCACCAGGGGCGAGTTGCCGTCCACCATGGACTCGTAGCTGCTGAAATCCGGATACCGGGCGTGCTTCAGGTAGTACTGGTCCAGGCCGTCGGCCACGATCTTGATGTCGTCCTGGGCCTTGAGGTAGCGGGCGTTGGCGCTGTACCGCTGGTACTGCTTGAAGCCCAGGGTGGCGATGACCGCGATGATCATCATGGCCACCAGCAATTCGAGCAGCGAGAACCCACGGGCCTTGCGTCGGAAGGGGGTCGTCATGGGGCGGGTCCGTGAAAAGGGCTCGGGAGCATCCCCCGCGAGCGTTCCAGTGTGCCAGGAATGGCCGGAAAAGCAAGGATCCATGGGCATCATGCGTCCTTCGGCCCCTCGGTTCCCCCCTCCTCGACGGCGGGCGCCGGGTAGTCCTCGGGCCAGGGGAACGCGGCGGGCAGGGCCTCCACGCCACCCAGCTCCGCCAGCCAATAGCGGTACGCCCGGAAGCTCATGCCCAGGCGCTTCCCGGCCTTCGTCTTCACGCCGCCCACCTCGTCGAGGGCCCGGCGCAGGAAGTGCCCCTTGAGGGCCTGGAGCCAGGCCTCGAGATCGAAGCCGTCCGGCGGAATGGACAGCGGAACGGGACGTCCCGCCTCCCCGCCGCCGCCGGGGGCCAGGTTCTCGGGGAACAGGTCCCGGGTGATGGGGCCTCCCGGATTGAGCGCCACGCAGCGCTCCATGAGGTTCTCCAGCTCCCGCACGTTGCCCGGGAACCGGTAGCCCAGCAGCAGGTCCATGGCCTCGGGGTGCAGCTGCATGGGGGGCTTGGCCAGCTTCTGGCAGAACCGGCGGATGAAGTGCTCCGCCAGCACCGGCAGGTCCTCGGGCCGCTCCCGCAGGGGAGGCAGCTCGATCTGGAGGATGTTCAGCCGGTAGAACAGGTCGTCGCGGAAGGCGCCGCTCTCCGCCCGGGCCCGCAGATCCCGGTTCGTGGCGGCGATGACGCGGACATCGACGGGCCGCTCCTCGGTGGCCCCCAGCCGCCGCACCCGGCGCTCCTGCAGCACCCGCAGCAGCTTCACCTGCAGGGCCAGGGGCATCTCCCCGATCTCGTCCAGGAACAGGATGCCGCCGCCCGCCTCCTCGAACAGGCCGCGCTTGAGGGCGCTGGCCCCCGTGAAGGCC
This sequence comes from Acidobacteriota bacterium, assembly GCA_021778785.1. GTDB lineage: Bacteria > Acidobacteriota > Holophagae > Holophagales > Holophagaceae > Geothrix. Next base: position 361 of record JAJYBX010000378.1, on the reverse strand, counting down.
CCCTTCTCGAAGCCGAAGAGCTCCGACTCGAGCAGGGCCTCCGGCAGGGCCCCGCAGTTCACGGCCACGAAGGGGCCCTTGGCGCGGTCGGAGTAGCGGTGGATGAGGCGGGCCACCACCTCCTTGCCCGTGCCGCTCTCCCCCGTCAGCAGCACCGTGGTATCCGCCCGGGACACCTTGCCGATGAGGGCGTTGATCTTCCGCATGGTGGGCCCCACGCCCACCAGCTCGCCCAGGTCCTGGGGCGGGGCCCCCTCCGGCTCCTCGGCGGCCAGGAGCCCCTTCAGCGTGGCGATGAGATCCTCGTGCTTGAAGGGCTTGGTGATGAAGTCCACGGCGCCCTGGTTCAGGGCCTGCACCG
>JAJYBX010000377.1 GCA_021778785.1 Acidobacteriota bacterium | reverse complement strand
GGCGGCGCTGAAGGCGGGCAAGCCCTTCGAGGAGCTGGTGAAGGCCTATTCCACCAGCCCCAGCAAGGACACCGGCGGGGACCTGGGCTGGCTGAACAAGGGCCTGCTCCGGCCCAGCATCGAGGACGCGGCGGTGAAGCTCAAGCCCGAGCAGGTCTCCGCGCCCATCGAGACGGACAAGGACATCTACCTGGTCCAGCTCATCGCCATGGAGGACGCGCCCGTGAAGGCCTTCGCCGAGGTGAAGGACGCCATCCTGAAGAAGCTCCAGGAGCCCAAGGCCCAGAACGCCATCGAGCAGTACCTGGCGGATCTCCGCATGCGCGCCAACATCCGCTACATGGTTCCGAAGGACCAGATCCTGAAGGGATGACCATGCGGCTGGACGCCTACCTCAAGAAGAGCCTGCTCATCAAGCGACGGGAGCTGGCCAATCAGCTCTGCGACGAGGGGATGGTGCGGGTGAACGGGACGCCGCGGCGGGCCAGCCACGAGGTGAAGGTCCAGGACGAGCTGGAGTTCCCCCTCTACAACCGGGTCCTGAAGGTGCGGGTGCTCGCCCTGCCCGAGGGGAACATCAAGAAGGCCGACCAGTGGGCCCTCTTCGAGGTGCTGGAGGACAAGCGGCTGCCCCTCGACCTGGGCTACGGCGACGAGGACCCCTTCAGCCCGCCGCCCAAACCGCCCCGGAACCACTGATCCGTCCTCCCTTCGACAGCCCCCGGCGCGCCCGCGGCCCTATCCTGGGAGCTGACCCGGAGCCGCCATGCCTGACCAGCCCCCGATCCGAAGCCTGAAGGAGGGCGACTCCTTCGTGGGCATCCTCCTGGCGCAGGAGGCCGCCTTCAAGACCAGCGCCAAGGGCAGCGAGTATCTGGAACTGAAGCTCTCGGACGCCTCGGGCGACCTGAAGGCCTTCCTGTGGGATCTGCGGGCCGTGGAGGGCGATCTCGGGCCCATCCAGGCCGATGCCTTCCTCTGGGTGAAGGGTGCCGCCACCAGCTACAACGGGCGTCCCCAGCTCCGGCTGGACAAGGTCCGGTTCGTGCCGGACGCGGAGGTGGTGGACGTCTCCCGGTTCTTCCCCGTGAGCGCCCGCCCCGTCCCCGAGATGCTGGCGGAGCTGGACGGCCACCTCGCCGCGGTCGCGGATCCCTGGATCCGGCGGCTCCTCACGGCCCTTTTCGTAGAGGACGCGGACCTGCGGCGGGCCTTCGCGGTGGCCCCCGCGGCCAAGTCCATGCACCACGTCTACCTCGGCGGGCTGCTGGAGCACACCCTCTCCACCCTGGGCATGGCCGTCCGGGCCTGCGCCCACTACCCCGAGCTGAACCGGGATCTCGTGGCCGCCGGGGTGCTCCTGCACGACGTGGGCAAGACCGCCGAGCTCAGCTACCAGCGGGGCTTCGGCTACACGGACGCGGGCAACCTCCTGGGCCACATCTCCATCGAGACCGAATGGATCAACCGGGAGGTGGGCAAGATCCCCGGCTTCCCGGAGGAGCTGCGCCTGCAGATCCTGCACATCGTCCTGAGCCATCACGGGCGCCTGGAGTTCGGTTCCCCCGTCCTGCCCAAGACCCCGGAGGCCCTGCTCGTCCACTACCTGGATGACCTGGACGGCAAACTGGAGGTGATGTTCCGCGCCATCCGTGAAGAGGGGGGCGGAGCCTGGAGCCCGTACAACCGCGCCCTGGACCGGATGATCTACCGGCTGCGCTGGCCCAAGTCGGAGCCTGTCGAAAACTGAACACACGACGGCAAAAGCGATCGGTTATGGACGGGGACCGATCCCCCTGGGCAGGAGGAGCCCGGCAAAATGTTGGTACAAGTGCTGCGGGATCAGGGCCTAGGTCGGAGATGAATCGGTAGAAAATTCCTGGCACGCCTCTGGCTCAAGAGGGCTTCCGACCCTCGAGGTGCTCCATGAAGCTCTCCCGCAAGGCCAAGCGCTACGACGACTCCGTGCTTCCCGGCGAGTTCCAGGGGTTCGAGACCTTCCATGAGGCGGATGTGGAGCTGGACGGGACCCTGGAGGGCTTCCTCCGGCGCTGCGAGGGCTGCGTGCAGCTGGGCGAGGTGGTGATGGAGCGCCATGCGCCCAAGAAACTGAGCTTCGCCAAGCTGAAGACCAAGGCCGAGAAGCTCATGGAGCAGGTGAGCTACCTCAAGGAGCGCCTCGAGATCGTGGACCACGACCGGCGGGGCATGTACATCCAGCTCCGGAGCCTGCCCCCCTACAAGGACGACACCCAGATCCAGTTCAACGAGATCAGCATCGGCAAGAACAAGATCGTGGTGAAGCGCATCGCCTTCTACCGCAAGGAGGAAGTGAAGCAGCAGGTGCCCCTCCAGATCTCCGAGCGGGACCTCCAGCGCCTCCTGTCCGATATTCGACAGGCCATCGCGTAGGGCCGGTTTCCATTCGTAATTCTCGTCATGACTGCAAAAAGGGCGCCGCGGCGCCCTTTTTGATACCGCTGCGCTGAAGGCGCAGCGCGAACTACAGCATCGCGAGCCAGCTGCCGGTCTCGCCGCCGCGGACGGGGCCCTCGGGGAGGTCGCTCTCCTTGAAGAGGAAGTGGCTGCTGTTCCAGCTGCCGCAGCTGTCGCAGCGGTCGGCGTAGTCCTGGGTCTTGTGGCCGCAGACGGCGCATTCGAAGCGCAGCTTCAGCACGCCCAGGTTGCGGAGCAGTTGGCGGTACTCGTTCAGGGCGGCGTCGAGGCGGCCGCGCCGGCTGTGGATCTTGGCCATGAAGAAGAACAGGATGGGGCTGTACACCACCTGGCTGCGCACCTCCTGGAAGAGGTCCAGGGCCTCGTCGAGGATCTCCAGGCGGTAGAGCATCTTGCCCAGGAAGAACTTGGCGGTGGTGCCGTGCTTGGAGGTGGCGGCCACCTTGCGCATGAGGGCGAGCCCGTCCT
>JAJYBX010000376.1 GCA_021778785.1 Acidobacteriota bacterium | reverse complement strand
CACGGTGACTCCCCGTCGCACCGCCACGGCCAGCCTCTGGTTCCTGAACGACGGCGAGGATGTCCTCTGCATGCGCCTGTCGAACCGGGGACGGGTCCGGATGCTGCGCTGGCGGGCCGACGCCCGGCGCTGGACGAGGGCGTGATGCGCGCCGGCCGTCCCCTCCTCGACACGCTGAGCCGCGCCGCGGCCCGGCTCCTCCCGGGCCCCCTCAGCCCGCCCCTCCAGGCGGCCCGCCGGGAACTCCACCGCAGCCTGCGCCTGGCCTTCTGCCTGGCCACCGCCCACCGGCGCGCCGTGTGCGTGGCGCCGGAGTCCGCGCCCGGGCACCTCGCCCTCCGCCTGCCCGAGGGCGTGCGCTGGGGCCGACCCGCCTCGGTGCCCCTGCCCCCGGACCTCGCCGGCAGCGGCTGGCGTCCCGGCCGGCCGCGCCCCCTCACCCTCCTGCCCCAGGGACGGGCGGCGGCCAACGTCTGGTTCCTCCACCACGGGCGGGAGGCCCTGTGCCTGCGCCTGGGCCTGCGGGGCCAGGTGGAATTCCTCCGCTACCGCCCGCGCCTGGGCGCCTGGACGGAGGCCTGACCATGCGCATTCTTGATCTCTCCCCCGACCAGCGCCCGCGGGAGCGCCTCCTCGCCGGCCACGGCGAGGCCCTGGCGGACGCCGAGCTCCTGGCCCTGCTCTGGGGCACGGGCCGCCAGGGCCAGAGCGCCGTGGAGCTGGCCCAGGCCGTCCTCGGCCGCACCGGCGGCCTCGCGGGCCTCATGGCCCTGGGGCTGCAGGACTGGCTGGACCAGCCGGGCCTCGGCCCCGCCAAGGCCGGCCAGCTCTGGGCCGCCGCGGAACTGGCCCGGCGGGCCCAGCGGAGCGCCGAGCGCCCCCGCATCACCAGCCCCCGGGCCGCGGGCAGCTACCTGCTGCCCCGCTGCCAGGGCTGGACGGAGGAGCGCTTCGGCCTCCTGGCCCTCAACGCCAAGGGCGACCTCCTGGCCGAACGCATCCTCAGCCAGGGCACGGCCACGGCGACGCTCATCAGCCCCCGCGAGTTCTTCCGCGAGGCCCTGCGCTACGGCGCCACCACGGCCCTGGCCTTCCACAACCACCCCAGCGGGGATCCGGCCCCCAGCCGCGAGGACATCCAGCTCACGCGACGGCTCCAGGCCGCCGGCGAATCCCTCGGCGTCCCCCTGGCCGACCACCTGATCCTGGGCAGCGACCGCTACCACAGCTTCCGGGCCGCCGAGGGCTGGGACCAGCGGGCCTGAGGCCCGCCGGTCCCGGGCCTCCCTACTTGGCGGAGCGCTTGTCCGCGTCCACTTCCCGGAGCAGCTCCGCCACGGCGGCCTCCAGCTGCTGGTCGCGCCCGCCGGCCAGCTGCGCGGGCTGGTTCATGACGGGGAGATCCGGCTCCAGCTGGGTGTTCTCGCAGAACCGGCCGTCCGGCATGCGCCAGCCGCCCTGGGGGATGCCGAAGACGAGGGTGGGATCGATCTGCTGCTCCCACCACACGAAGGTGCCGGTGCCCGGCACGGGCATGCCCACGGTGCGGCCCAGGCCCTTGAGCTTGTAGGCCACGGGGAAGAGGTGCGCGTCGGAGTAGTTCCCCTCGCTCATGAGCACGATGGAGGGCTTGATCCACTTGAGGAGCGGCTCGTGCCCGTAGGCCTGGCCCCTCGGGATGACATCGAAATACTTCTTCCCGCTGAGGAAGTCGGAGAGCTGCTCGTGGATGTTGCCGCCGCCGTTGTAGCGGGTGTCCACCACCACGGCCTCCTTGTCCACATCGCGGCCCAGCACCTCGTCCATCACGGTGCGCATGCTGGGATCGTTCATGGCCCGCACGTGGACGTAGCCCAGGCGGCCCTTCGACAGGCGCGCCACCTCGGCGCGGTTGCGCTCCACCCAGCGCCGGTAGAGCAGCTCGCCCTCCTGCTGCGGGGTGATCGGCTTCACGGCCTCGTCCCAGGTCGCCCCGGAGGCGGGATCGACGAAGCTGAGCAGGATGAGCTGGCCGGCCCGCCGGTTCAGGAGCCGGCCCAGATCCTCCAGCGAGGCGAGGGGTGTGCCATCGATGGCGGTGAGGCGATGGCCCGCCCGCACCCGCGCGGCGGCCTTGTCCAGGGGGCCGCCCTGGAGCACCTCGCCCACCTTGAGGCCCGGGCCGCCCCCGCCCTCGAGGACGAGGCCCAGGGAAGGCGTGGCGTCGGTGTTCACCTGGGGCGGGTTGTAGCGGCCGCCGGTGTGGGAGGCGTTGAGCTCGCCCAGCATCTCGCTCAGCAGCTCCTGGAAGTCGTAGTTGTTCTGGATGTAGGGCAGGAAGCGCCGGTAGGCGTCCCGGTAGAAGGTCCAGTCCACGCCGTGGAGGTCGGCCACGTAGAACTTCTTCTCCACCTGCCGCCAGGCGTGGTCGAAGATGTAGGCCCGCTCCTGGGCCGGGTGCAGCACCATCTCCGTGGCCACGGGCAGGTTCTCCCGCTTGCCGGCCTCGGCCTCCACCTTGATGAGCTTCCCGTCGGCGAGGACGAAGACGGCCTTGCCGTCCTGGCTGAGCTCCAGGCCCGCGCGCTTGGCATCGAGCTTCACCACGAGCTTGGTCTCGCGGGTGCGGAGGTCCACCGACCAGAGGTCGAAGTCCTTCTCGAACCGGGCCAGGTAGAAGAGCTTGTCGAGGCCCTTGGTCACGGCCCCGTCCGCCAGCGACGCGGAATGCACCGAGAGGCGCGCCTTGCGGTCGATGAGGCCGTCCCACTCGATGACGACGGGCTCCACCTTCGCGGCCTTGTCCTTGCCGTTCTCCTTCCCCTTGTCCTTCTCCTTGTCCTTGGCCTTCTCCTTGGCCTGGTCCTCCTTCTCCTTCACCAGGGCGAAGTCCTCCTTGGAGAGCTGGTAGCGGTCCCAGGCGGCCCGGGTGAGGAAGACACCGTAGAAGTCC
>JAJYBX010000375.1 GCA_021778785.1 Acidobacteriota bacterium | reverse complement strand
GGCGCACCAGCTCCGCCAGGCCGTTGAGGGAATTGAACAGCACGTGGGGGCTGAGCTGGCCCCGCAGGAGGATCCACTGGGCCTCCTCCAGCCGGGCCTCGGCGGCCTCCTTCTCCTCCGCCGTCGTCTCCCCGAAGGAGATGATGGCGCCGATGATCGTCATCATGGGCGCGCCCAGGAAGGCCTGGAGGCCGAGGACCCGCAGGAAGGTGACGGGCCGCCCCGAGCCCGCGCCCATGATCTCGGCCTTGGCGGTGTTGTGCCCCACCAGGAACCAGCTGAGGCTCACCAGCACGACGATGAGCAGGGTGTTGAAGAGGAGGGCCTGGAGGATCCCCCGCAGGAAGGCGGCCCGGCCCCGGTCGTCCCCCGTCCACCGCCAGGGCAGGGGGCTCAGGAAGCCGTAGGAGAAGGAGATCAGGAAGGGCATGAGCAGGGCGTTGGCCAGGGCCCCGGGATGGTGGATCTGCAGGGAGGCCGGCACCAGGACGAACTGCACGATGGTGAAGAGCACCGCGAAGATCAGCACGATGATCCAGGGCGTCCGCTTGCGGAGGCGGGCACGGAAGTGCCGGTGCAGGGGGTCCAGGCGCATGCCGCCAGCTTGCCCGAGGCGGGCCCGGATCCCCAGCCCGGGCTTCCCGGCGGGTCCCTCCCGCCGCCCAGCGGTGTCCGGGGCCCGGCGAGCCGGGGCGGCGCCCATGGCATCCTGGGGCATGGCCTGGCTCCCCCGGTTCCTCCGACGTCCCGCGCCCACCGACGGCCCCGCCCCGGTCCTCGACGACACCGTGGCCCGGCGGCTGGCGGCGGCGGGGAAGGATCCCGCCCGGGTGCAGGCCCAGCCCGCCGAGCCCCTGGACATCCCGGCCCGGCCCGCCCTACCCGGCTTCATGGGCACCGTGAGCCTGGAGCTGACCCTGGACGCCACCGGCCGCGTGGCGGAGGTGCGGCTGGAAGGCGCCCCACCCGAGGCCACGGCGGAACTGGCCGCCTGGGCCCGGACCTGGCGGTTCAGCCCCGCCCGGCTGGAGGGCCAGGCCCATCCCTGCCGCATGGTCTTCCAGGTGGCCTGGCCCTGAGCCTGTCCAGGTCCCGGCCCGGGCGCCCATCCCTGTCACGACCTATACTCACGGCTCCGGAGGGCCCATGCGCCTGCTTCCCCTCGCCGCGATGCTGCTCGCCCTGGCCCCCGCCGCCACCGGCGGCCCCGCCCCCGAAAGGAAGGCCCCCATGTCCCTCTACGACCTCCGCCTCGACACCCTCGCCGGCCAGCCCCAGGCCCTCTCCGCCTACCGGGGCCAGGTGGTGCTGGCCGTGAACGTGGCCAGCGCCTGCGGCTTCACGCCCCAGTACGCGGGCCTCGAGCGGCTCTACCAGCGCTTCCGGGACAAGGGCCTCGTGGTGCTCGGCTTCCCCTGCAACCAGTTCGGCGCCCAGGAGCCCGGCACCCCCGCCGAGATCCAGGCCTTCTGCAGCACCACCTACGGCGTCACCTTCCCGATGTTCGCCAAGCTCGACGTGAAGGGCCCCCACCAGGCGCCCGTGTACCAGTTCCTCACGAAGGGCTTCGGCGAACCCCAGTGGAACTTCCACAAGTACCTCGTGGGGCGGGACGGCCGGGTGCTCCAGGCCTTCCCCAGCAAGGTGGCCCCGGAGAGCCCCGAACTGATCGCCGCGGTCGAGGCCGCCCTCAAGTAGCTACTTCGTGGACACGATCGCGGCGGGCGCCGGCTGCTGCATCTCGATGTAGAGAGCCTTCACGCCGTTGATGAGGAACTGCATGGCCACGGCGGCCAGGATGAAGCCCATGAGCTTGTTCACCACCTTGGTGCCGATGGCGCCCAGCTTGGCGAACACCAGCGGCGCGTTGCGCAGGAAGACGTAGACGATCCACCCGTTCAGGAGGATGGCCGCCAGCACCACGCCGTACTCGGACCAGCTCAGGCCCGCGATCATGCCCATCACCGTGGAGAGGGTGCCCGGCCCCGCCAGCAGGGGAATGCCGAAGGGGATGATGGCGAAGTCCTCCGGCAGCTTGCGGCTGGCCTCGGCCTTCTCGTCCTCCGTGCTGCGCTCGCGGGGGTCGTCGCCGTAGAGCATGGAGATGGCGCGGTAGAGCACCAGCACGCCGCCCACGAAGCGCATGGCCAGGGCCGTGAAGCCGAAGAGGCTGAAGATGAACTGGCCCACCAGGGCGAAGGCCAGCATGGCCGCGCAGGCCGTGAGGGCGGCCTTCCGCGCGCTGCGGCGCAGGTCCGGCGAGGCCATGCCCGCGGTGGAGCCCGCGAACACCACGGCGGCGCTGATGGGGTTCAGCACCGAGAAGAGCGACATGGTCGCCCCCAGGGCGAAGGACCAGGTGGGCAGGGGATCGAGGTGCGGCATGGGCCCAGGGTAGCGCGTACCATGGCCCCATGCGCGACCTCGCGGCCCTCCGGGAACAGCACCAGCGCCGGCTCAGCTGGATGCCCTGGCTCTACTTCGCCCTCAAGCCCCGCCACCGGGCCTGGGCCGAGGCCTGGCAGGCGGAGGTGCAGGCGCGCCTCCAGGCCCAGGAGACCGTGCGCCTTGGCGCCGGCTGCTTCATCGCCCCCGAGGCCGCCCTCTTCGGCGAACCCGGCCGCGGCATCGTGCTGGGCGACCGCTGCGCCGTGGCCGCCCAGGCCTTCCTCCACGGGCCCCTGGAGATCGGCAGCGACGTCAGCATCAACGCCGGGGCCCGCCTCGACGGCGGCCGGAAGGGCATCACCGTGGGGGACGGCACGCGCATCGCCAGCGGCGCCGCCCTCTACGCCTTCGACCACGGGATCCGCCCCGATCGCCCCGTGAAGGACCAGCCCGTGCGCTCCCGGGGCATCCGCATCGGCGCCGACGTGTGGATCGGCGCCAACGCCGGCATCACCGACGGCGTCACCGTGGGCGACCACGCCGTGGTGG
>JAJYBX010000014.1 GCA_021778785.1 Acidobacteriota bacterium | reverse complement strand
GAGCAGATCGAGGAAGGCACGGTGGACGGCCGCTCCGACATCTTCAGCTTCGGGGTGCTGGTCTTCGAACTGATGAGCGGCCAGTCACCTTTTCCCGGGGCCTCCATCAACACCATCCTCTACCGCATCGTGAACGAGCCGCCGGCCGAGATCCAGCCGCCGGTGCTGGGGGTCCTGCCTGACGGCTGGCGCCGGGTCTTCGATCGGGTGCTGGCCAAGAAACCCGAGGACCGGTATCCCACCTGCGCCGCCTTCATCCGCGACCTGATGGAGTCCGTGGCGGAGATGGGCAAGGATGATCGCCGGGAGCTCCTCGGGCTCATGCATTTCAACGGCGACACGCCCCTCCCGCCGATCGTCTCCCGGTCCCACGAGGAGACCCTGCTGGTGCAGCGTCCGACCCCGAAGCGCGGGCCCTGGCCCCTGCTCGCCGGCGCCGCCGCGGCCGCGGTCCTGGCCGGTGGAGGCTGGTTCCTCTTCCGGGGCGGCCGGGGTACGCGCCTCCAGATCAACACCAATCCGCCTGGGGCCCACGTTTTCGTGAACGACCTGGAGGTGGGGACCACGCCCATGAACCAGCCCCTGCGGGACGGCGACCACCTGCGGATGGTCCTCAAGGGTTTCCAGCCCTTCTCTTACACGTTCAAGCCGGGCGAGGCTCCGCCGACCTTCCCCCTCCAGCCGGTCGTCTCCGAGGAGGTGATCGACTCCCAGCCCCAGGGCGCCACCGTCGTGCTGGACGAGAAGCCGGTCGAGGGTGTCACGCCCCTGAAGGTGCGATGGAACCAGGGGACCTCCCACCGGCTCACCCTCACCAAGGACCAGCAGGGCTTCCAGTGGGATTTCGCTCCCGGCGAGGTGCCGGGCGCGAAGGCCTTCGCCCTGAAGGATGCCGGTTCCGCTGGATCCGTGGAGCCCCCGCTGGATCCCAACGCGCCCGGGGCCTTCAAACTGGCCGGCGGTTTCGCGGTCCGGGTGAAGGTGGACGGGAAGGACCTCGGCGAGTTGAACCCGGGCGGAAAGGTTCCTGTCGCCCCCGGCGCCCACAAGGTGGAACTGGCCAGTTCGAAATATTTCTACCGGGACACCCGGAGTCTCACCGTCGCCGCCGGTGGGGACGCTGCCCTGGTCGTGCCCGGCCTGGCGACCCTCATCGTCGAAACCTTCCCGGGCACGGGCCGCGTCTCCATCGATGGCCAGGACGCCAACATCGAGAGTGACGGCAGCAGCGTCCAGGTGAGCCGGGGGCGGCACACGATCACGATCCGGAGCGCGGGCGGCACCCGCACCGAACCCGTCGAGGTCAACGGAGACAAGCACCTGAAGATCCCGTTGTAGCGCCGGATCCTTCAGACGCTCCCCAAGCAGAACGACCGCCTTGCGGCGGCCGTTCTGCTTGGGGAGGAAGGATTCCCTCCACGTCACCCGGCGGGTGACGCTCCGGCCGCAGGGCTGGCTGCCCACGGGCCCCCGGCTCTGCCGGATCGCCGAGGACAGCCTCCAGCAGGCTGCCCTCGGCTGGCCCTACCTGGGCGCCATCCCTGACTTCGAATCCTTCATGCACGCCCCAACCAGAACGACCGCCTTGCGGCGGCCGTTCTGGTTGGGGAGGAAGGATTCGAACCCTCGGTACGCAGGATCAAAACCTGCTGCCTTACCACTTGGCTACTCCCCAGGCGGAAAGGCAAGGATAGCGCGGGTCCGCATCCGGCCCAAGCCCGGGTCCCGGGGTTCAGGGATTGGCCTTCGGCGTGAAGCCGAACTCCTCGACGCCCAGGAGGTCGGGGCGCACCTGGTTCTCCTCTCCGCGCTCGATGCGGCTGACCGCGCGATTCCCCGTGGCGGTCTCATAGGCCAGGAGGACTCGCTCTTCGATCTGCTCCCGCAGGAGGTTGTTCAGGGGGTAGGCGATGTCCTTGAAGCTGCCATCCCGTTTGCGGCGACTGGGCATGGCCACGAAGTAGCCCTCCTCGCCCTCCACGACCCGGAGGTCCCCCACCAGGAAGCAGTCGTCGATGACCAGGGCGGCGAAGGCCCGAAGCTTGTCGTCGCCCTCGATCTTGGTGATGCGCACGTCGGTGATGTTCAGCATGGGGGCCTCGGGATTCAGGGTTCGGGGTCGGGAAGGATCTCGGCCCAGCCCCATTGTCGCCCGGTCTTGTCCCCCCGGCGCCAGGACCAGAGCAGATCCGGCCGGCAAACCGTGCAGAGGGCCACGCTGCCGTCCTTCTCAGGATCCAGGCCCAGATCCGCGGCCTGGGCCTTCAGGAAGCCGTGGAGGTCGAGATGGGGGCGGCCCTGCCCGCCGGGGTGCCGCAGGTCTTCGCGCCAGGCCGGATCCCGGCGCGCCGCGTCGATGACCTCCTCGCCGACCTCGAAATGGCAGGCCAGGATGGCCGGGCCGAGGGCCCAGGCCAGATGCGCGGGGTCGCCCCCCTGGCCCTGGAAGACGGCCACGGCCCGGCGGAGGATGCCGCCACCCGGCGCTTCGGCCATGCCCGTGGCCCCGCGCCAGCCTGCGTGCAGGGCCGCGATCCAGGGGTGGCCGCCGGGCAGGGGGCCGGCGAGGAGGATGGGCACGCAGTCCGCCACCCGCACCCCGATCCGCAGGCCGGGTTCCGAGGTCCAGATCCCATCCGCCTCGGGCACGACGCCGGAAGCCTGGACCACGCCACAGCCGTGGACCTGCGAGAGCCGGGCCGCGGGGATTCCCTCCGGCTCGTCCAGGCGGGTGCTGAACCCCCACCGGAGGGAGAAGGGGGGCGGGACGGAGGGGACCAGCACCGTCCTAGCCGTTGTGCCGGAGACGGGCCTCGATCCACTGCTTGATGCGGTTCGCGTCGCCCAGGCGGGTGTACCGGCCCCAGGAATCCAGCAGCACGATGAGCACCGGGCGCTCGGCCAGCATGGCCTGCATCACCAGGCACTGGCCGGCCTCGTTGATGAAGCCGGTCTTGGAGAGGCCGATCTGCCAGCGTCCGGCCCGCACCAGGGCGTTGGTGTTGATGAACTGGAGGGTCCGGCGGCCCGAATGGATGGTGGCCTGGGCACAGGTGGTGTATTCCCGGATCTGGGGATAGCGGTAGGCGGCGTCCACCAGCCGGGCCAGATCCTGGGCCGACGAGACATTCCCGCTGGAGAGCCCGGCCGGGTCCTGGAAGCGGGTCTCCGTGAGCCCCAGGGCCTGGGCCTTGGCGTCCATGGCCTTCACGCAGGCCTCGATGCCGCCGGGATAGCTGCGCCCGAGCGCGTGGGCGGCCCGGTTTTCGGAGGACATGAGGGCCAGGTTCAGGGCCTCGGACCGGGTCAGTCGGGTCCCCACGGGCAGGCGGGACCGGCTGTGGCGGATCATGTCCATGTCCGCCTTCTCGATCACCAGGGGTTCCTGCATATCCTGCCGGGCGTCCAGAACCACCATGGCCGTCATGAGCTTGGTGATGGAGGCGATGGGCATGATGGCCTCGGCCTGCTTCTCCACCAGGGTCTGGCCGGTCTGCTGATCCAGCACCAGGGCGGCGGCGGACCTCAGCATCAGGCGGGAGGGCCTGGGGGCGCCTCCGCGGAGGGGCAGAAGCCCCGGGAGGGTGAGGAGTCCGAGGATCGCCAGGCCGTGCTTCAGCTTCATGCGTGCTCCGGGACCGGAGGGGTCCGACGTATTCCCACTGTATCGGAAGAAATCGCCCGCTGTTTAGCTCAAATCCAAAGGAGGGCCAGAAGACTCACGTCCGTGATGGCCCAGGCCACCAGGCCCCGGTACATGCCGGCCTCGTGCTGGGCGTCCGTCCAGCGGCGCCAGCGGGCCATCCAGGGCAGCAGCACCCCCAGCCAGGCGGCGAGGGAGAGGAGAAGGGGGAGGGGGCTGCGTTTCAGGAGGACCACCGCCCAGGCGAACCACAGATGGGCCAGTAACATGGCCACGAGCGCCAGCCCAAGGCTCCGTCCAACCCCCACCCGGATGACCAGGGTGCGGTCGCCCCGGCGCCCATCCTCGGCCACCTGGTAGATCTGGGTCATGGGGTAGAGGGTGGCGAACAGGAAGGCGAAGCCCACCGAGGCGGCCACGATGGACGGGCTGAAGGGGCGGCCCGTGAGGGCCCAGCCGGCCAGGGGCGTGAGCAGGCCGAAACCGATGCAATTGATGAGGAGATCCCAGCCGGCCCGGGCCTTCAGGCGGACCGGGGGCGCGGAATAGAGCACGCTCATGGCCACGCAGGCCAGGTTGATCCAGAAGAAGGGCCGGGGGAGCAGCCAGCCCAGGAGCACCGAGGCTGCCAGCAGCACCGAGGAAAAGGCCAGCAGGTGCTCCGGAGGCTTCGGGGGCGATTTCAGGTAGCCGATGTCGCCCTCGTCCTGGTCGAAGGCGCTGTTGATGGCCAGGGTGCCCCCGTTCAGCAGCGCCACGAAGACGAACCAGCCCAGGAACGTGCTCCGGGCCGGCAGGGCCCAGCCGACCGCCAGCAGGGTGCCCAGGAGGAAGTGGGCCGACATGATGGGCCACTCCAGGGGACGGAGGTGCAGCAGGTAGGCCAGGGCGTTCGGACCCAGGAGGCGCTCGAAGGTCCTTCGGAGGACGAACCGCGGCTGGGGCATGGTTCACGCCTCCCGGACCAGGGGTTGCACCTTCGCCGGGGGGACCACCGGCTGGACCAGGGCCTCCATGGCCGCCATCAGGTGGGGGACGCTGAAGTCCGTGTCCACGCACATGCCGTGGGGAAGGCTGAGCGGGATGACGTACGAGGGGGTCTCCGGCAGTTTGATGAGGCCCTTGAGGAGGCGGTCCGTGCAGCTCACGGCCACGATGAGATCCGGCCGGTACTCCCGGGCCTCCCGGTAGGCCTTGTGGCTGCGGTTGGTGATGCGGCCCTCCCACCGGCCGCCGAGGGCGGCGTTCATGTAGTCGCCCACGGCGCACTTGCCGCAGTCGTAGCAGGCCTGCAGGTCGTCGAGGATCCCGGCCTTGCAGCGGGCCATCTGGATGCAGTGGGGCAGCAGGATGAGGGCCCGGCGGGCCTTGCGGTCCCGGAAGGCCTCCCGCACCCGGTGGTTGTGCCAGGCGCAGAAGGAGAGGATCCAGGCGTCCTCCTGCCCGAGCCACCGGGCCGCGGGACGGATGGCCAGGGCCCAGAGCCCGTCCCAGCGCATGATGGCCGGGCGGCTGCGCAGGTAGGCCGGGCCAGCCAGGAAGGTGGGCCAGGCCGCGGCGAGGCCCGCCACACAGGCCAGCATCCACCAGCCGCGGCCTTCGAGATGGAAGGCCGCGGCCAACAGCGCCACGACCGCCACGAGGAGGGGGATCCCCCGTCGCACGGCCAGGAAGAGGCCATACCGCTCGCGGGGCAGGGGCCCCGGGGCGGGCAGGGCCCGAAGCTCCGTCACTTCGAGGCTCCCGCCAGGCCGATGATCTTCTTCTTCGCCTGCAGGGCAGGCTCAGACCTCTCCGGGCTGGCCTGGGAGGAATGGTCGTGGATTCGGCTCACTTCGAGGCTCCCGCCAGGCCGATGATCTTCTTCAGATCCTCATCACGCCAGCGCAGGCCGCCGCCGACGAAGAAGGTGCGGAGATCCTTGTTGGCGATGTCCTGGACCCCGGTCTGGATGTAGGCGCCCTTCCAGAACTGGTAGCTGGCGGTGAAGCGGTACCGGGGATTGGGCTTGTCGTCCCGCTTGGTGAAGTCGTAGCCGAGGACCCCGAAGCGCAGCTTGTCATTGTCCAGGGTGCGGAACTCGACGCCGCCGCCGCCCTTGCCCTCCACGATGCCTGCGGAGAACACCGCGGGCCCGAGGCGCTTGGCGAACTGGGCCGAGACCGTGAAGGTCTGGTCCGTGGTGACGAACCGGTTCTTCTCCAGCACGCTCGTCGGAAGCCCTGTCACCGGATCAATGGCGGTGACGGTCCGGGTGCTCTCGTTGATCTTGCCGTCCGGGGTGGACGCAAAGCCCAGCGCGTACCAGTAGTCGGGACGCGGGGCGATCTCCAACCCCAGCCCCACGCGGCTGTCGCTGCGCTTGGTCCACTGGGCGGCGTTCATGTCCAGGCGGAAGTCCATCTTGGTCATGCCGCCCAGCAGGTTGTTCACGTTGTCCACCGCCTCGTTGATCTTCTTGATGGTGGTGTCATCGTTCAGCAGCTTGCCCACGGTGCCTTCGCCATGGTTGATGCGATCGGTGAGGACCTTCAGGTTGTCGGCCGTGCCCTGGAAACTCTGGGCCAGCTTGCGCACATCGCCCACGACGCCCTTCAGTTCGGGCCGGTTCTCCTCCAGGATGGCATTCAGGTTCTTCCCGACCGATTCGAACTGCTGGGCCAGTTTGGGCAGCTTGTCCCGGAGGTCGGCGCTGATGGCCTCGACGTTGGCCATGGTGCTGTTGATGGCGCCGTGGTTCTCCTGGGCCATGGACCGGAACTCCGCGGTGAGGACGCGGATGTTGTCCACGATCTCGTCGAGCTTCTGCCGCCCCTGCTCGCCGCCGATGGACTCGTTCAGGGCCTGGGTGACGCCCTTCACGTTCTTCCCGATGTCGGCCAGGGTCTCCATCAGGTTGTCGAGGCTCACACCGGCCTTGCTGGGCAGGGGCTTGCCCTCGGGGAAGGGCCCTTTCTGCGGGTGGCCGGGATCCAGGTCGATGAACTTCTCGCCCAGGATGCCGATGGACCCCAGGGAAACAGTCGCATCGTCGTACACGCCGATGTCCTTGGAGATGGCCAGGTCGACCCTGGCCCGGCCGCCCTCCAGGGAGATGCGCCGGACCTCGCCCACCTTCACGCCGGCCACCAGGACCTTGCTCTGCGGGGCCAGGCCCGCGACCTGATCGAAAATGGTGTACCGCTGGCTCTGGTCGTTCTTCCCTCCCAGTTCCAGTTTCTCGGTCCGGAAAATGAGGAACCCCACCACGGCGATGGCCGCGGTGAAGAAGATGCCGACGCGGGTTTCGAGCTTCATGCGTGAGCCTCCTTGGGCTTGCGCTTGGGGGGCGGCGGGTCCTGGAGGAAGGGCCCGTCCGCATCACCCCGGAGGAACTGCTGGACCACGGGGTTGGGGTTGACCTTGAAATCCGCCGGCGCCTGGCAGGCGATGCATTCGCCACGGAAGAGGAGGGCGATGCGATCGGCGATCTCGAAGGCGGACTTCAGGTCGTGCGTGATGGTGATGGTCGTGACGCCCAACTCGTGCTTGAGGTCCAGGATCACGCGGCCGATGACGTCCGTCATCACCGGATCCAGGCCCGTGGTGGGCTCGTCGAAGAGGAGGATCTTGGGCTTCAGGGCGATGGCCCGGGCGAAGCCCACGCGCCGCTTCATGCCGCCTGAGAGTTCGGCCGGCTTGAGGTGCTCGGTGCCCTTCATGCCGACCATGGACAGGCATTCCTCCACCCGGGCGCGGACTTCGTCCTCGTGGATCTCCAGGTGCCGGCGGAGACCGAAGGCCACATTCTCGAAGACCGTCATGGAATCGAAGAGGGCCGCCATCTGGAAGCACATGCCGATGCTCTGGCGGACCTGGAACAGCTCCTGGCGGCTGAGCTGGGCGATGATCTTGCCCTCGACGGCCACATGTCCGGCATCCGGCGTGAGGAGGCCCATGATGTTGCGGAGCAGGACGGTCTTGCCGGTGCCGGAGCCGCCCAGCACGACCAGGCTCTCCCCCTCCTCCACCTGCAGGTTCACGTTGGACAGCACGACCTTCGGCCCGAAGGCCTTGGAGAGGTTCACGACATCGATGACGGCCACGGCGCGCTCAGACCAGGAGCAGCTTGGTGAGGAAGAAGTCTGCGATGAGGATCCACAGACTGCTCGTCACCACGCTGCTGGTGGGGGCGTTGCCCACGCCCTCGGCGCCGCCCTGGGTGCGGTAGCCCTTCCAGCAGCCCACGAGCGCGATGATCATCCCGAACACGAGGGCCTTGGTGAGGGCGATACGCACATCCCGGAAGGCCAGGAGCTTGTAGAACTCGCCGGCGAAGACGTAGGCGCTCTGGCCTTCGACGCCCACCAGGATGAGGTAGCCGCCCCAGTAGCCGACAGCGATGGAGATGGCCGTGAGCAGCGGAAGCATGATGGCCGAAGCGAGGAGTCGAGGCACGAAGAGGTAGTGGATGGGATCCGTGGCCAGGCACTCGAGGGCGTCGATCTGCTCGGTCACCTGCATGGTGCCGAGCTCCGCCGCCATGGCGCTGCCGATGCGGCCGGAGAGCATGAGGCCGGTGATCACCGGCGCCAGCTCGCGGACCACGGCGAGCCCCTCCACCTGGGAGGCGAGCCCCTCGGCCTGGAACTGCCGAAAACCGAAGGCCAGCTGCACCGCGAACACCATGCTCACGGCGAGGCTGGTGAGCACCACCACGGGGATGGAATTCACGCCCACGGCCTGGAACTGGCGCATGAGGTTGGCGCCGTCGAAGGGGCGCTTGAAGATGGCGGCGAAGGTCCGGCCGGCGAGCACGGCGAAATCCCCGGCGGTGTCCATGGCCTGGAGGACGGTGCTGCCGACCTTGTCGAAGAGGGTGAGGACCATGGAGCTCCGGGGAGGACCGAAAAAGCTAGCTTAACCGAGTCGGCTTCTTCTGCCGGGCCCGGATCTGGCTCGCCCCGCCTTCGCGGCAGGTCTGAGGAACGCGGCTCAGCGCCAGGGCATCGGCGGGAACGTCTTTCGTGATGGTGCTCCCGGCCCCGATGAGGGCCCCGTCGCCGATGGCCACCGGAGCCACCAGCTGGGTGTCCGATCCGACGAACACATTCCGGCCGATGAGGGTCCGATGCTTGTTCACCCCGTCGTAGTTGCAGGTGATGACGCCGGCGCCGATGTTCGTCCCCTCGCCGATCTCCGTGTCGCCCAGGTAGGCCAGGTGGTTGGCCTTGGCACCCCGCTGGAGACGCGCCTTCTTGGTCTCCACGAAGTTGCCGATGTGGACGTCCGGCCCCAGGTCGGTCCCCTCCCGGAGGCGGGAGAAGGGACCGAGCTTGGCCCCGGCGCCGACGATGGCCTGCTCGATCACGCAGTAGGGGCGGATCTGGACCCCGGCCTCGATGCGGGAATCGAGGATCACGCTTCCCTGACCCACGCGCCCGCCCTCGCCGATGAGGACATCACCTTCCAGGCGGACGGAGGGTTCCAGGACCACGTCCCGGCCCAGGGCCACGCGGGGCCCCACCAGCGTGCTGTCGGCCTGGAGGTACGTCACGCCCTCGGCCATCCAGTACGTGTTGATCCGGCGCTGGGCCGCGGCCTGCAGGGCCGACTGGTCCAGCCGGGAATTCATGCCGGCCAATTCCACGGGATCGCAGACCTCCACGGTCACCGCACGCTCCCGCGCCACGGCGGCCACGGCATCCGTGAGGTAGAACTCCTTCTGGGCGTTGTCGTTGGTGAGGCCCTGGAGGGCCTTGCGCAGAGGGGCCCAGGGCAGGGCGTAGGCGCCGCCGTTCACCCGGCGGACGGCCCGCTGTTCCGGCGTGGCGTCCTTGGCCTCCACCAGGCCGGCCAGGCGGCCATCGGGATGCTGGAGCACCCGGCCGTAGGAACCGGGCTCGTCGAGGTCCATGGCGAGCAGCACCGCCTCCGACGCGCAGAGGCGGGCCACGGTGGCCGGCGTGGTGAGGGGCACGTCGCCGCAGAGGATGGCCACCCGCGTGGCGCCGAGGCGGTCCAGCTCGGGGATGCACACCTGCAGCGCATGGCCGGTGCCCAGGGGCTCGCCCTGGTCCACGGCGGTCACGGGGCAGGGGAGCAGTCCCTGGGCCTGCCAGGCCCCGAGGGCAGCCAGCACGTCCGCCTTGCCGTGATGCACCACGACCACGGCGGCCTCGAGGCCCGGCGGAAGGGCGCGCAGCACCCACAACAGCGAGGGATCGCCCAGGATGGGATGCAGCACCTTCGGAAGGCGAGACTTCATGCGGGTACCGAGCCCCGCCGCCAGGATCACCGCCACTGTGGACATCGCGCCTCCTGGTTCCAGCCTACAACACGCTTCGGGACTTCAGGCAGGCTGGGGCTGCATCAGGGCCAGCAGGGCTTGGAGCAGTTCGGCCTCCGGCAGGGGCTTCTCCACGAAGCCGAGGCGCCTCAGGCCGAGGCCGGAGGGATCCAGGGGAAGCACCTGTCCTTCGCCCATGACCAGCGTGGGGATGGGCTCCCGCTGGAACTTCCCCAGGGAGCGGTGGAACCGTTCCAACTGGGCCGTGCGTTCCACCAGGAGGGCGTCGGGCATCGCCGTGCCGCGGCTCGTGCGCAGGAGGGCGGCCAGGTCCTCGAAGGCGGCGGCTTCGCCGCCCCAGCGCCGGATGAGCGCGGCCAGGGTATCCCGCAGCAGCGGATCCCGGTCCGCCACCCAGATCCGGCGCCCGGCAAGGGGCCGCTCGGGCATCGCCGAGGTCGGGACGGCGCAGGGGAGATAGACCCGGGGATGCAACCCTCCCTTGGGATCCTGGGCGAGGTCCACCAGACCCCGGACCCCCTGGACCTCAGCCCGCAGCCAGCCCAGGCCCTGGAGCGCCCGAGGCAGACGGCCGCCTGATCCGGCGGGCCGGGCGGTCAGCAGGCCCCAGGTCCGGCCGCCCAGGACCACGGCCTGGAGCGAGAGGCGGATCTCACCGCGGCATCGCTCAGCCGCGTGGAGCAGCAGGAGGGCCGCCATTCGCCGGAGGGACGCCAGGTCCAGCATCAGCGGCAGCGCCTCGGCCTCGACTTTCATGCTCGTTCCCGCGGGGAGCATCCGCTGGAGGATCGGCTCCAGCGCACGCAGGGATTCGGAAGCCTCCAGCGGGCCCTCCGCTGGATCGGTCGGCGCCCAGGGTCCCAGGCGCCGGGCCGCCTCCAGGAGGCGCGCCGCGGCCTCGCGGGCCTCCCCCGAGGGGGCCTCGGCCCACACCAGTTCGGCCGAGGGCAACAGGGAGGCCAGGGCGTTCAGGGTCCGGCGGCGCTCTCCCTCCCCCCCCAGGGGCCGCAGGAAGCCACCCTCAGGACGGAGGCTCAGGGTGCCTTCAGCCGGTTCCGCGATCCACACCAGGGCCATGCCCCGGTCGAAGGCGACCGCCTCCAGCCGGACTTCCCGGAAAGCCCCGTCCTCGCTCACCTGCGTGGCCTGGGCCGTGCCATGGCCCCGCTGCATGAGCTGGCTCTGGAGGCCCGCCCACACCGGCGCCTCCCCACCCTGGAAGAGGGCGTCCAGGGCATACCCGCGGAGCCGGTGCCGGGGCAGCCCGACCAGGCGGGAGAAGGGGCCGTTGGATTCCAGCACCCGCCCCTTCTCGTCCACGAGCCACTGGGCCTGTTGCGGGTCCAGCCCGAAGGCGAGGCCGGCGGCCTCGGGAGCTCGATGCTGGTCCAGGAGGGCGAGGGCCGTGCGGAGCCCCTGTCCCCGACCTTCCACCCAGGCGCCCTGGTTCTGCAGCCATCGGAGCTGCTGGAGGGCGACGAGTCCCAGGAGCAGGCCGCCCGCGAGGGCCGCGGGCCAGGACAGACGGGGGGTGTCTGGCGGGAGCAGCGCCTGGGCCAGGGCTCCCAGGCCCAGGGCGCCCGCACCGACCAGGGGCATGCGCAGTTCCAGCAGGCGCCCCCGCGTCCAGCGGTAGGCGAGATCGGACAGGAGGAGCCAGAGCAGGGCCTCCAACACGGCCCCGGCCCAGAAGCGGGGGAGGGTGCCCCAGGGCAGTCCCAGCTGGAGCAGCAGCAGCAGCTCGAACAGCGTGGCCCCTCCCACCCCCACCGCGAGCCGGCGGAGGCCCTGGACGCCCTCGCGCTGGGCCTGGAGGAAGAGGGTGAAGCCGAACAGGGCGGCCCCCAGGAGGGCGGTGGGGAGGGGATGGCCGGAGATCCGGGGCCAGGGCAGGGCCAGGACCGCCAGGATGCCGCCGAGGAAGTAGCCGTAGCTCAGCCCGATGCGCCCCTTCCTGCGGAAGATCCAGAACCCCAGCCAGGGTGGGAGGGACAGGAGCAGGGCGGCGATCAGGTCCTGGAAACCCATGGGGGATCCTTGTGCGTGAGGGTCAGAGGAGGTTCGCGGCCCAGATCCCCCGGACGGCATTGAGGCACCAGAGACGGTTTTCCGCCACCCGGCCCAGGGGGATGCCCTCCCAGCGCAACTCCAGGCCCCGGGCGGCGGCCCAGGCCGGCAGATCCAGGGCCTCCGCCAAGCTGGCCACGCGGCCTTCCGGAGGCGGGAGGAGGAGGACGCCGCCCACCTCGAGGGCCAGGGCGGCGATGGCCGTTTCGGCCAGGGTCCCCTCAGGCCAGAGCAGGAGCGCATCGTCGGCGCCACGGGCCCGGGCCTCCGCCAGGACCGGTTGGCGCCAGGGCCCGCTGAGGCCCTTGTGCCTGGCCAGGGGACTGCTGCGGAGATCCCCCCCCCTGGGGTGGAGCATGGCGGCGAGGCGGTAGGGCTGCGGCGTCTGGGGAAGCGGCTCGAGACGGGCGGAAACCAGGCCTTCGGGCCCATGGAGGGTGAGCCGGAGGGCCCCGTCCCCGGAGGTTCCAGCCGCGACCCAGTCCCCCAGCGCCTCCTCCAACCCGGACATCCACGGTGTCGATTCGGAGAGGGCCTCGGCGCCAGCCCGCAGGCGCTCCAGGTGGGCCGAGAGATGGCGGGGGTTACCCTCCGTCACGCGCAGGGCGGTCCGGGGGCCCTCACGGTCCGGGAGGGGGTGCCCTGCGGGCCAGGCGGTGGCCCCCGGTCCGAAACGCGCGTGCATCCTCAGCTCCGGGCGCGGATCACGTGCGCCTGCCAGGGCTGGCCCTGGGCCCGGCCCGCCAGGCGCACGGCCAGGGCGGCGGCCTCCAGGAAGTTCGTGGGGTTCGAGATCCAGCGCCCGGCCTTGTCGAAGGCCGTGCCATGGTCAGGGCTCGTCCGGATGAAGGGCAGCCCCAAGGTCAGGTTGACCGCCCGTTCGGGTTCGAGGACCTTCACGGGGATGAGCCCCTGGTCGTGGTACAGGGCCACCACCAGATCGAATTCCCCCTTGGCCGCCCGGTGGAAGAGGCTGTCGGAGGGAAGGGGGCCGAAGAACCTGGGCGCGTGGCGCCGGGCTGGGTG
Source organism: Acidobacteriota bacterium (assembly GCA_021778785.1). Lineage (GTDB taxonomy): Bacteria > Acidobacteriota > Holophagae > Holophagales > Holophagaceae > Geothrix. Next base: position 1,208 of record JAJYBX010000014.1, on the reverse strand, counting down.
GAGCCCCTGCCCTGAGGAGGCCACCTCCAGGCCGGGCGCGGCCATCTCCATGGCGGGCAGGCCCTGGACATCCTGCAATCCCTCATCGACCTCAGCCGCCCCTGCCCGGAAGGGAGAGGGCACCTCCGCGAAGGGTCCCCCCACCCGGTCGCCGAAGGTCATGAAGGTGGCTTCGGCGAGGGCGATCGCCTCCCGCAGCTGGGCCTCCTCGTCACCGAAGGCTCCGTTCTCTCCGGCATGGGGATTGAGTGCGCAGAGGGCCACCCGCAGGTCCCGCTTGCCCGTGAGTTCGATGAAGCGATCGGCGGCGAAGGCAAGGGTCTCGGCCACCGCCTCCGGGTCCAGTTCCTCGACCACGGAGCGGAGGCTCTGGTGGACCGTATGCAGGACCACGGAAAGGCTGGGGCTCACGAAGGCCATGCGGGTGAGCGGCGACCCGGCCAGCTCCTGGAGGAACTCCGTGTGCCCGGGGATGTCGTGGCCCGCAAGGTGGGCGGCGGCCTTGGCCATGGGCAGGGTGACGAGGCCATCGACCACGCCGGAGAGGGCCAGCTGGGCCCCGGCCCGGATGGCCTCCACCGTGGCGGCGCCGGAGGCGGAGGAGCCCTCGCCCAGCGTCAGGTCGGCGGCACCGATTCCGGGTGTCGGATCCAGCCAGAGGGCCCGGCCGCCCGGATCCCGGGTTTCCCCCAGGGGCCGCGTTTCCAGGCCGGAGACGGTTCCCTCGAATCCGGCCGGCGGAGGGAAGGGCGGATCGATCCATCGCCAGTCCACGAGTCGGCCCGGCGATCCGAGGAGGAGCTCCGCCCCGGCGCGTGGCCCCACCACCACCACCTCGGCCCAGGACCCGATCATCCCCAGGGAGCGCAACAGGAGCTCCGGACCGATGCCGCAGGGGTCGCCGAGGGTGATGGCCAAGCGGGGCCGTCGGTCCATGATCGCTCCGGTAAGGGCGGTAGGGGCGCCGATCCTCAGTCGTAGACCGGGATCTCGACCTCCGGAACCGGAGCCTCCTCCTTCTTCGCGGTCCGGGTCCGCCGGATCCGCGGCTCTTCATCCTGCTTGTAGATGTACTTGATGTTGTGCTTCGGGACGAGGACGTTCGGTTCCTTCACCCGGTTGATCTTGAGGCAATGCTTGTCGTACCACTCGATGACGCCGCGGACCTTCTCGTCGTCCTGCAGGACGATCACCATGGGGGTCTTCGC
>JAJYBX010000374.1 GCA_021778785.1 Acidobacteriota bacterium | reverse complement strand
CTCCTTCTTGGCGTCCTCCCGCGTGAGACCGGCAACCTCCTCCAGGCGCCGGGCCTGGGCCTCCACGAGCTGCTTCGCCTCGACCTGCTGGGCCTCCAGCTTCTCCAGGTCGGCCTTGCGCTTCTCAGTGAGGGTCTCCAGATCCTTGGCCTTCTGATCCACCTGCTGCAGCTTCTTGTCGAGGCCCTCCTCCTTGGTCTGGAGACCGGCTTCCTTCGTGTGGAGCCGCTGTTCCTGCTTCTCCAGGTTGGTCTGGCGCTCGGACAGCAGCTTCTCCGCCTCCTGCCGGGCCTGGAGCGCCTGTTCCTTGGCCTTCAGCTCGGCCTCCTTCCGGAAGGCCTCCGCCTCCTGCTCGCCCCGGTCCCGGAGGCGCTGGGCCTCCCGGGCGCCTTCGGCGAGGAGGCGCTCACGCTCGGCCTTCACCTCCTGCTCGGCCCGGGCCTGCGCCTGGGAACTCTCCACCGCGGCCTTCTGGGCCCGCAGGGACATGAGGTACGCCACGGCCCCGGCCGCCAGGGCCAGGAAGAGGAATATCCAGCTGATCAGATTCATGGGCGACTCCGGGCAGGAAGGTCCAGGAGCCACCAGCACGTGATGTCAAAATCCCCGCTCAGTCGTGGAGGCTTGCCGAGTTCCCTATCTGGTAGGGGGGCAACCAGATTCCCGGGCTAAGGCGCGCCGACGCGCGGAACGCACAGGCCAGGGGGAAGGTTTCCCATATCGACTTACGGAACAAGCGCTTGGCCATAATCACGGGCCTCGCAGGGAAATCAGGCTCCGTCCTCGTCAAGGAGTGGGACGGGGGCGGAAGAAGCGTCCGGAACATCGTGCAGGAGCTTTGAAAGGGTCTGTTCCAGGTCGTGCGTGTGCTGGTTGGCTTCCTGTTCGAGGCGCGCCACTCGGTGCGCCAGGTTCAGGGCGCCCAGGAGATACCAGGACGGAGTGTCCAGGCCCTCCGGGACGCTGCCCCATCTTACCCGGCATTCGGCCTCCATGGCCTGGAAGGTCTCCTCCAGGATCCGCTTGGCCGCCGCAGTCAGTTCCGGGCGGTCCGTGTGGATCTGCAGGGCCCGGCCCAGCACCTCGAGGGGCACCGGACGCGTGCCCGGGAGGGGCCGGGGGGGCTTCATCCCAGGGCCTCCAGGGACCGGAGGATGGTCGCCACCTGCTCCTTCACCGCCTCCCGCTCCTTCTGGAGGGTGATCCGCTCCGCCTGGGCCTCCTCCAGCCGGGCCCGGAGGGATTGCAGCTCCTGGTCCCCGGCGGCCTTCAACGCATCCAGCTCTTCCTTCAGCTGGTTGCGCTGCTGCACCAGGGCCTGGACCCTCGACTCGAGTTGCTTCAACAGTTCCATGGATGGCCTCGGCTGGGGCCCATTCTACGCCCGGAGCCGGGCCCCGAGCGATTCCGCCGCCGCCAGGGCCCCGGCCACCCAGCCATCCACCTCCGAACCCACGAGGGTGCGGTCCATGGCCTGGAAGGTGAGGCGCAGGAGCCACGCCTTGGTGCCGGGCTCCAGGCCCTTGCCCTGGTAGAGGTCGGCGCAGGTCAGGCCGTCCTTCCGCATCGCCGTTCCCCCCAGCGCAGCCAGGACAGCGTCGTGCATGGCCTGCCAGGTCAGTCCCACCGGCACCACCAGGGACAGGTCCCGCTCTACAGCCGGGAAACGGCTGTGGGCCTCGTAGGTGGGGATGATACGGGCGTCGGGGGCGTTGAAATCATCGAGGGGGTACTCGGCCACCCAAGCGCCGCCCACGGTTTCACCCACGCTCACCCCATCCCGCTTCCTCAGGACATCCCTGAGCATGCCGATCAGGTGCTTCGCTTTCACGGGCAGGGCCTTGGATTCGGGGTCCCCATCCCAGCGTTCGCCCGCCCAGAACAGCGCCACGGTCCACTCCGAAGTGATCTCTCCGCCCAAGACCCGGTAGGTGGGGGCAATCTCGAAAAGCCGGACCTCTCGCTGGCCCTGCTGGAGGTTCTGGCGGGCCACCTCGGCCAGTGAGGGCACCAGGGAGCGGCGGAGGATGGAGTATTCGCGTCCCAGGGGGTTGGCCAAGGTGCGCCCCCGCTGGTTCTCTTCCACTGGCTCTTCCAGCTTTCCGGGAATGGCGGCGTCCTCATCCATCTCCGGGCTCACGAAGCCGTAGGTCACGGTCTGGTGGAAGCCCAGGTGGGCCAGGCGCCGGGCCAGGGCCTGCCGGTGGAGGTAGTCCGGGGACAGGGGTCGGGGCGGCCCCTCCAGGGGCGGCAGCACGGAGGGGATGTGCTCGTAGCCGCGGAGGCGGACCACCTCCTCGGCCAGGTCCTCCGGCAGGGCCAGGTCATGGCGCCAGGTGGGGGGCTGCACCCGCAGGTGGCCCGGTTCGGCCTCCACCATGCAGCCCAGGGCCTTCAGGGCCTTGGCGGCTTCCGCCAGGAGGAGCGGCTCCCCGGCCACGCGCGTGAGCAGGTCCTTGGGCAGATCCACGGAGGGCGGCGGCGCGGGCAGCCTCCCCGCGGTCCAGGCACCCTCCAGGGTGGCCCCGGCCCAGGCCTGGAGCCGCTGGACGAGCAGATCCCGGGCCACGGGGGCCATCGCCGGATCGGCCCCCCGGCCGAAGCGCTGGGAGGCGTCCGTGTGGAGCCCGTGGCGGTGGGCCGCGGCCCGCACGACCCGGGGCTCGAACCACGCACTCTCCAGGAGCACGCGGCGGGTGGCCTCGGTCACCTTGGTGCCGTCGCCGCCCATGACGCCCGCCAGGGCGATGGGACCTCCTTCGTCTGCGATGACGAGATCCTCCATCGTGAGCTTCCGTTCGACGCCGTCGAGGGTGACGAGGGTCTCGCCAGCGCGGGCCATCCGGACACTCACGGCGCCCTGGATGCGGTCCGCGTCGAAGGCGTGGGTGGGATGGCCGTAGCGGTGGAGCAGCTCGTTGGAGGCGTCCACGGCTGGCAGCAGCTTGGGGGTGGAC
>JAJYBX010000373.1 GCA_021778785.1 Acidobacteriota bacterium | reverse complement strand
CAGCAGGAGCTGGGCGGTGAACTCCCGGCCAGCGGAGGTGAAGGTGAGGGTCACCTCGAAGCTCTGCTTGCCGTTCTGGATCCGCAGTTGGTAGGGCTTCCGGGTGAGCGTCGCCATCCGGTCGGGATTGACGGGCCATCTCAGGAGGGTCAGCCCGGGAATGTCCTCAACCTGGATGATTTCCGTGGAACCGTCCGTGAACCTGCCCTGCCAGGTGGGTTCGCCCTCCCCTCGCGGGATCCTGAGGAGGCAGAGGTGCTGCTCCGGGTGGCCGTAGGCCACCAGGTCCGCAGAGAGGCGCGGGCCGCCCGGCTGCGTCCGTGGGTAGGCCGCCGGGGTGCAGGCCGGGACGAGGCACAAGACCAGGGCGAAGGGCCACGCAGTTCGAGCCTGGGTCATCGATGGACCTTTCAGTGGGTGTCGCTCCTCGATCCTACCGGTGGTCCCAGGCTGGCGGGGCGGTCGGGCTCACCCCTCCTGTTCCGAGTCCCGACGGTCCTGCAGGGCCGTTCGGACGGCCTCCAGGAGGGCGTCCGGGGCGATGGGCTTGGTGCAGACGCAATGGGCGCCCAGGCGCAGCAGGCTGGCTTCCATGTCGTCGGTCCGGAAGGCGGTGAGCACGATGGCGGGGAGATGGGGGGCGGCCTTCCGGGCCAGGCGGACCACGGTGGCCCCGTTGACGCCGGCCATGGAGAAGTCCGTCAGCAGGAGGTCGGGGGCCGAATCCTGGAGGCGGTCGAGGATCTCCCCGGCGCTGGCGGGGAGCCATTCCTCCACCTCGAAGCCGCCCTTCTCCAGGGAGCGGCGGAGGTACGTCCGCATCATCTGGCAGTCGTCGATCACCATGACCTTGGGCATGCCTCCATCTTCGGCAGGTGGCCCGGAAGGATCACGGTTTCCCCCGAACGGTGTCAAACCGGGGGCCCAACGGGCGTGCCGGCTCTGGTTCCGGGGCGGGATGACAAAAAGGAGGGGGCGTGGTCCGCCCCCTCCTTCGCCTGCGTGGCAGACGCGTTTCTACTTGGTGTTCAGGCCCCGGGCCACTTCGAGGGGCTCGACGCTGGGGTCGCTGCCGCGGAAGGCGCGGTACAGCTTGGCCATGTCCTCGGTGCTGCCGCGGGACAGGATCATCCTGCGGAACCGGTCGCCGTTGGCACGGGTGAGGTCGCCGTGGGCCTTGAACCAGGCGTAGGCGTCGTGGTCCAGCACTTCGCTCCAGAGGTAGGCGTAGTAGCCGGCGGCATAGTCGCCGGTCCAGATGTGGGCGAAGTAGGGGGTGTGGTAGCGGGGGGGGACCTGGGGCAGGTCGAGGTGGAAGCCCTTGAGGGCCTGGTTCTCGAAGGCCTGCACATCCTTGACCTGCTCGGTGGCGGGCAGGGTGTGCCAGGCCATGTCCAGCAGGGCGGAGGCCAGGTACTCGGTCAGGGCGTAGCCCTGGTTGAAGGTGCGGGCCTTGCGGATCTTCTGCACCAGCGCGTCGGGCATGGGCTTCCCGGTGCGGTAGTCCTTGGCGTAATGGGCGAAGACCTGGGGCTGGAGGGCCCAGTTCTCGTTGAACTGGGAGGGGAATTCCACGAAGTCGCGGGGCACGTTGGTGCCGGCGAGCATGGGGTATTTCACGTTGGAGAGCATGCCGTGCAGGGCGTGGCCGAACTCGTGGAACATGGTGGTCACGTCGTCGAAGCTGAGCAGGGCAGGCTGGCCAGGGGCGGGCTTGCTGAAATTGCAGACGTTGTATACCGCGGGCTTCGTCTTCAGGAGACCGGACTGGTCCACGAAGCTGTCCATCCAGGCCCCGCCGGACTTGTTGTCGCGCTTGAAGTAGTCGGCGTAGAAGAGGGCCAGGGGCTTCCTGTCGGCATCGAAGACCTCGAACACCCGCACATCGGGCTGATAGACGGGGATGTCCTTCCGCTCCTTGAAGGTGAGGCCGTACAGCTGGTTGGCGGCGTAGAAGACGCCGTCCCGCAGCACGCGGTCCAGCTCGAAGTAGGGCTTGATCTGGGCCTCGTCCAGGTCGTACTCGGCCTTGCGCACCTGCTCGGCGTAGAAATCCCAGTCCCAGGGGGCGAGCTGGAAGCCGCCGCCCTGCTGGTCGATGAGGGCCTGGATCTTCGCGGCCTCCGCCCGGGCCTTGGCCGTGGCGGCAGGCACCAGGGACGTCATCAGCTTCTCGGCGGCCTCGGGGGTCTTCGCCATCTGGTCGTACATCGCGTAGGTGGCGAAGTCCTTGGCGCCGAAGAGGGCGGCCTTCTCGGCCCGGACCTGGGCCAGGCGCAGGTCGATGGCGCGGGTGTCGTCGGCGTTGCCCAGGCTGGCGCGGTCCACGGAGGCCTTGAAGAGCCGCTCGCGGACGGCGCGGTTCTCCAGGGAGGCCAGGGCGGGCTGCTGGGTGGTGTTCTGGAGGGTGAGCACGAACTTGCCCTCCAGCCCGCGGGCCTTGGCCGCGGCGGCGGCGGCCTCGATCTCGCCCTTGGACAGGCCCTTCAGCTCGGCCTCGTGGTCGAGCACTAGGGCGCCGTCCTTGGTGGCGGCCAGCAGGCGGTTCCTGAAGTCGGTGGTGAGCTTGGACTCCTCCTGGTTCAGGGCGCGGAGCTTCGTCTGGTCCGCGGCGGAGAGCTCGGCGCCCGCGTGGACGAAGGTGCGGTAGTAGCGCTCCACCAGCTCCTGGACCTCGGGCCCGAGCTTCAGGTGGGCGCGCTGGTCGTGGATGGCCTTGATGCGCTGGAAGAGCCTGGCGTTCAGGTAGATCTCGTCATCATGGGCGGCCAGCTTGGGGGCCACCTCCTCCTGGATCTTCTGCAGCCCGGGGTTCGTGTTGGCCGAGGTCAGGTGGAAGAAGACCTTCTTCACGCGGGTGAGCTCGGCGCCGGAGCGCTCCAGGGCCACGATCGTGTTCTCGAAGGTGGGCGCCGCCGGGTTGGCCGCGACCTTGGCGACCTCCGCCAGGTGGGCCTT
>JAJYBX010000372.1 GCA_021778785.1 Acidobacteriota bacterium | reverse complement strand
GGGCAGCCTGGTGTGGGCCCACCACATGTTCACCAGCGGCCTCAGCTCCTTCTCCGTGATGCTGTTCTCGCTGCTGACGATGATCGTGGCCGTGCCCAGCGCCATCAAGGTGTTCAACTGGGTGAGCACCCTCTACAAGGGCTCCATCGACTTCCAGCCCCCGCTCCTCTTCGCCATGACCTTCATCTTCCTGTTCTGCATCGGGGGGCTGACGGGCGTCATGCAGGGGGCCCTGGCCATCAACGTCCACATCCACGACACCTACTTCATCGTGGGGCACTTCCACTACGTGATGTTCGGCGGCACCGGCTTCGCCTTCTTCGCGGCGCTGCTCTACTGGTTCCCCAAGATGTTCGGGAAGATGTACTCCAAGAAGGCCGTCTACGCCTCCTGGGCGCCCCTCTTCATCGGCTTCAACATGCTCTACTTCACCATGCTCGTGCTGGGGGTGATGGGCATGCCCCGCCGGTATTTCCACCACCTGCCCCAGTTCAACACCGGTCACGAGATCGCGACCGTCGGCAGCTGGTTCCTGGTGCTCGGCCTCCTCATGTTCTTCGGCGCCCTGGTCCACGCCGCCCTCAAGGGCGAGAAGGCCGAGGACAACCCCTGGGGCGGCGTGACGCTGGAATGGACCATCCCCAGCCCGCCCCCCGTGGAGAACTTCGAGGAGATCCCCACCATCACCACCGGTCCCTACCACTTCCCCCAGGAGAGCCAAGGATGAGCGAAGCCACCCACGCCCATGCGGTCCACCGGGACGACTTCGGCGCCCGGCTCGGCATGTGGCTCTTCCTCGTGACCGAGATGGTCCTCTTCGGGGGCCTCTTCATCGCCTACTCCTACATGCGCTCGAAGTACCCGGCCGAATTCCACCATGCCGGGGCCGAGCTGAACGCCACCCTCGGCATCACCAACACCCTGGTGCTGCTCACCAGCAGCCTCACGGTGGTGCTCGCCATCGTGGCCATCCAGCGGGGCGACAAGCGCAAGACCATGGCGTTCCTCGCCACCACCCTGGGGCTGGGCCTGGTCTTCCTGGTCATCAAGTCCTTCGAGTGGGCCACCAAGTTCCACCACGGCCTCTACCCGAACTCGGCGCACCTGGCCACGCTGCCCCACGGGGAGCAGGTCTTCTTCGGGCTCTACTTCACCATGACGGGCCTGCACGGGCTGCACGTCATCGCCGGCCTCTCCGTGCTGGGCTACATGCTCCGCATGGTGGCGAAGGGCGAGATCACCCAGGACCGCTACGTGCACCTGGAGAACGGGGGCCTCTACTGGCACCTGGTGGACGTGATCTGGATCTTCCTCCTCCCGCTGTTCTACCTCGCGGCGTAAGGACCGACTCATGAGCGATCATTCCCTCGCATCCCCCGAGCACGCCGGCGACCACGGCGTCGAGCATCCCGGCTACGGCACCTTCGTGAAGGTCTGGCTGGCCCTGGTGGTCCTCACGGGCCTCCTGGTCCTCATGAGCCACTTCGGGCAGAGCTTCGCCGTCTGGGGCCTGCTCATCCTCACGCCCATCAAGGCCGGCCTGGTCTTCTACTTCTTCATGCACCTGAAGTACGAGGGCGCCCTCCTCAAGGGCGTGGTCCTGGTCACCCTGGGCACGCTCCTGATCTTCTTCGCCCTGCTGTTCTCCGACGTCGCCTTCCGCTGAGGACCCGCCATGGATTGGATCACGCAAGCCTCCACCTCGGCCCAGAAGTCGGATGCGGTCTTCTTCTACGTGTTCGCGCTGTCTGTGGTGTTCCTGATCTTCATCACGGCGCTGATGATCTACTTCGTCATCCGCTACAGCCGGAAGCGCCACCCCAGGGCCGCGCAGATCGAGGGCCACACCGGCCTTGAGATCCTCTGGACCACCGTCCCCCTGGTGCTCTTCCTCACGATCTTCTACTACGGCTGGACCAACTACGAGTACATGCGCCAGGCCCCCCGGGATTCCATGGCCGTGAAGGTCAACGCCCGCCAGTGGAGCTGGTCCTTCGAATACCCCAACGGCAAGCAGAGCAAGATCCTCTACGCGCCCCTGGGCAAGCCCATGAAGGTCGAGGTCCGCAGCCTGGACGTGATCCACGGCTTCTTCGTGCCCGCCTTCCGCCTGAAGGTGGACGCGGTCCCCAGCCACACCAACACCACCTGGTTCGAGGCCACCAAGCTCGGCAGCTTCGACATCGAGTGCACGGTGATCTGCGGCGTGGACCACAGCCTCATGCTGAGCAAGGTGGTGGTGGTGCCCGAGGACGCCTTCAAGGCCTGGTACTTCGGCGGCGATGACGCCCCCGAGCCCAAGCCGGTCCCAGAGGCGCCGAAGCCGGTGGCCGAGTTCGTGCATCCCGGGCTGGCCGTGATGACCGCCAAGGGCTGCCTGGACTGCCATTCCGTGGACGGCAAGCCCATGGTCGGCCCCACCCTCAAGGGCCTCTTCGGCAAGCAGGAGGTGGTGATGACCGGCAAGGCCGCCCGCACCGTCACGGTGGATGAGGCCTACCTGCGGCAGGCCATCCTGGATCCGATGAAGGACGTGGCCCGCGGCTATCCGCCCTCCATGCCCCCCACGCCCCTGGCCCCGAAGGAACTCGACGACGTCATCGGCTACCTGAAGTCCCTCAAGTAGGCCCCCGATCCCGGAGCCCCCGTGAATGCCGCAGCCATCCCCATCCGGAAACCCGGCCCCGCGGCCTCCTTCCTGGAACTGACCAAGCTCCGCATCTCCGGAGCGTCCACCTTCACCGCCGCAGCGGGCTACATCGCCTACCGGCAGGGGGTGGACGCGGGCCTGGCCACGACGCTGCTGGGCATCCTGCTGCTGGCCATGGGCTCCAGCGCCCTGAACGAAGTGCAGGAGCGGGACCTGGACGCCCGGATGCCCCGCACGGCCCACCGCCCCCTGCCCCGGGGCGACTACACCCCCGCGGTCGCGACCGGCATCGCCGTGGGCCTGGCCCTGATGGGATTCCTGCTG
>JAJYBX010000371.1 GCA_021778785.1 Acidobacteriota bacterium | reverse complement strand
GGAGGAGAACGACCGGGACGCGACGGCCATGAAGGCGGAGCAGGGGGACAACTACCTGGGCTACACCGCCGCCGGCGAGAGCCTCCGGAGCGGCGCCACCCGGGTCGAGCACATCGATGGCCATGCCGAGGAGCAGGTCAACCAGAAGAACAAGACCGTCCTCATCGCCGGTGGCCTCGCCGCCGTGGTGATCCTCGGCCTCGGCTACATCTTCTTCGGCCGCCCCAAGGTGGATCCGGCCATGCAGAAGCAACTGGCGGACCTCCAGCTGCTGAAGGTCCAGCTCGAGCAGCAGCAGTCCGACCTGAATGCCAAGGCCCAGGCCGAGGCCCAGAAGACCGCCGACATCCAGAAGCAGCTCTCCGAGACCAAGTCCGCCGAGGAGAAGGCCAAGCTGCAGAAGCAGCTGGAAGAGGCCCAGCAGCGCAAGGCCGACCTCGACCGCCAGCGGCAGCAGGCCGAGGAGCAGCAGCGGCAGCTGGCCGAGCAGAAGAAGGCCGCCGAGGCCCGCGCCGCCGCCGTGGCCCAGGCTGCGCCGCCGCCTCCCCCGCCGCCCGCGCCGGTGCCGGAGATCCCCAAGGCCGTGCCCATGCAGGAGGCCCCCAAGCCCATGGCCCCTGGCCCCTTGCCCGCCGGTCCCCAGGCCGCCACGCAGGTCCCGGTCGTGGAACAGCCCGCCCGCGTGGTGAACCAGGTCGCCCCGATGTTCCCCCTCCGGGCCAAGCAGATGCGGTGGGAAGCCAACCAGGAGCATGACGTCCACCTGCGGGTCTTCGTGGGCGAGCAGGGCCAGCCCCTGAAGGTCATGGTGAAGCAGGGCATCCCGGGCCCCTACGGCTTCGACGACGCCGCCATCGAGGCCGCCAACAAGTCCTCCTTCGCCCCCGCCACCCGCGATGGCAAGCCCGTCCGGGCCTGGGTGGAGATCCTCTACCGCTTCCCGCGCCAGCGCTAGGCGGCCGGCCTGGAATCAGATCGAGTGGGCCGCCTCGTTCGCGAGGCGGTCCACCCGTTCGTTCTCGGCGTGGCCCGCGTGGCCCCGCACCCAGCGGGCCTCCACCTGGTGCCGCGCCAGCTGGGCGTCCAGGGCCTGCCACAGGTCCGCATTGAGCACGGGCTTGCCGTCGGCCTTCTTCCAGCCCCGGCGCTTCCAGTCCTTCAACCAGGTCTGGATGCCCTTCACGACGTACTGGCTGTCGCTGAAGAGCTCCACCAGGCAGGGCTGGGTGAGGGCCTCCAGGCCGCGGATCGCCGCCGTCAGCTCCATGCGGTTGTTGGTGGTCTCCGGCTCGGCGCCGGCGGCCTCCTTCTCCCGGTTGCCCGCGGATGCGCGGATGCGCAGCAGGTAGCCCCAGCCGCCCGGGCCGGGGTTGCCCAGGCAGGCGCCGTCGCAGTAGAGCTCGACCCGGGGGCGGAGGCTCATCCCACCGTCGCGGGGGCGGTGCGGGCCACTTCGGCCACGGACTGGCGGAGCAGCTCCACGCCCAGGTCCAGGTCCTCGGTGGTGAGGTTCAGGGCCGGCCGGAAGCGCAGGCCCTTCACCCCCGTGGAGAGGATCATCATGCCCAGGTCGTGGCCCTTGGCCACCACGGCGTTGCGCAGCTCCGGCGTGGCGATGTCCAGGGCGCAGAAGAGGCCCCGGCCGCGGGGGTTCGCGGTGAACTCGGGGAAGTCGCGGTGGATCTCCTGGAGGCCCTTCAGGAGGCGCTCGCCCTGCTTCACGCCGTGGGCCAGCAGGTTCTCCTCCTGGATGACCTCGATGATGCGGGTGCCCCGCACCATGTCCACCAGGTTGCCGCCCCAGGTGCTGTTGATGCGGCTGGGCACCTTGAAGACGCTGTCCACCTCGTCCAGGCGGCGGCTGGCGGCGATGCCGCAGACCTGGGTCTTCTTGCCGAAGCTGATGATGTCGGGCTGGACGTCGAACCACTGGTGGGCCCACCACTGGCCCGTGGCGCCGAAGCCGGTTTGCACTTCGTCGAAGATGAGCAGGAACTCATGGCGATCCGCCAACTCGCGGAGCTTGCGGAGGAACTCGCCCCGGAAGTGGTTGTCGCCGCCCTCGCCCTGGATGGGCTCGACGATGAGGCAGGCGATGTCATCGGGGTTCGCGGCCACGGCGGCCTCGATGGCCGCGACGGCCTCCGCCTCGGCGGCCTCGGCCTTCGCCACGTTCGCGGCGTCCTGGGGGAACTCGATCTTGGGGTTGGGGATCCGCGGCCAGTCGAACTTGGGGAAGTACTGGTACTTCCGGGGATCGGCCGTGTTGGTGAGGCTCAGGGTGTAGCCGCTGCGGCCATGGAAGGCCTCGCGGAAGTGGATGACCTTCGAGCCCTTCTCGCCCTTGCCCGCCGCCAGGTTCTTGCGGACCTTCCAGTCGAAGGCGGCCTTGAGGGCGTTCTCCACCGCCAGGGAGCCCCCGTCGATCCAGAAGAGGTGGGGCAGGGTGGCCGGCACGGCCTGGGTGCCGAAGGCCTCCACCCACTCGGCGAAGGCCGTGGTGTAGATGTCCGAGTTCGCCGGCTTGTTGACGGCGATGGACCCCAGGCGGGCCTGGAAGGAGGGCTCCACCAGGCGGGGGTGGTTGTGGCCCAGGGGCGTCGTGGCGAAGAAGGTGTAGAAGTCGAGGTACTTCTGGCCGTTCCGGGCATCCACGATCCAGGAACCGTGGGACTTCTCCAGGTCCATCACCAGGTGGAAGCCGTCCACCAGCATGTGGCGGCCCAGGGTATCGAAGACGGCATTCGGATCGACATGGATGGCGTGGGACATGGTCAACCTCACAATGGATCCAGTGTAGGGTTGGGGTTGCACGGGAGGCAGGCATGATTCCCTGGGTGGCGGTGCTGGACGGGCCCCTGGACGCGATGGCTTTACGAAGTGTCATGGAGGACCCCCACGCCGGGGCCCTGGTGCTCTTCGAGGGCCGGGCCCGGGACCACCACGAAGGCCGGCCGGTGCTGGAACTGGCCTACGAGGCCTACGTGCCCAT
>JAJYBX010000370.1 GCA_021778785.1 Acidobacteriota bacterium | reverse complement strand
AGACGGCCCTCAAGGCCCAGATCTACGGCCAGGACCCGGCCTGCGAGGCCGTGGCCGGGGCCATCAAGCTGGCCCGCTCGGGCCTGCGGGATCCCCTGAAGCCCATGGGCTGCTTCCTCTTCGCCGGGCCCACGGGCGTGGGCAAGACGGAGCTCTCGAAGCAGCTGGCGAAGGCCCTCGGAATCGCGTTCCTGCGCTTCGACATGAGCGAGTACCAGGAGAAGCACGCCGTGGCCCGGCTCATCGGCGCGCCGCCGGGCTACGTGGGCTACGAGGAGGGGGGCCTCCTCACGGACGCCGTGCGCAAGCAGCCCCACGCCGTGGTGCTGCTGGACGAGCTGGAGAAGGCCCACCCGGATCTCTTCGGCATCCTCCTGCAGGTCATGGACCACGCCGCGCTCACGGACAGCCACGGCCGCTCGGCGGACTTCCGCCACACGGTGCTCATCCTCACCACCAACGTGGGGGCCCGGGAGCTGTCGGCCCGGCAAGTGGGCTTCGCGGAAGCCGGGGGCCGGCGCTCGGCCACCGGCAGCATCGAAAAGGCCTTCAGCCCGGAGTTCCGCAACCGCCTGGACGCCATCCTGCAGTTCGCGCCCCTGGGGCGGACCGAGATGGAGCGCGTGGCGGACAAGCACCTGCGGGACCTGGAACTTCAGCTCAAGGAGAAGGGCGTGACCCTGGCCTGCACCCCCGCGGCCCGGGCCTGGCTGGCGCAGAAGGGCTTCGATCCCGCCTTCGGCGCCCGGCCCATGGCCCGCCTCATCGAGCGCGAGCTGCGCCGGCCCCTGGCGGAGGCCATCCTCTTCGGGCCCCTGGAGAAGGGCGGCACCGCCACCGTGGACGCGAAGGACGGCGCCCTGTGCCTGTCTTTCGCCTGAGACGGGAGCTGGCCTTCCCCGATCCCGGGCAGGCCGAGGAGGGCCTCCTGGCCATCGGGGGCGATCTCAGCCTGCCGCGCCTGCTCCTGGCCTACCGCAGCGGCATCTTCCCCTGGTACGGGGCGGAGGATCCCATCCTCTGGTGGTCGCCCGAGGCGCGGGCCGTGCTGCGCCCCGGCCACCTGCACCTCTCCGCCCGCACCCGCCGCAGCCTGCGCCAGCGCCCCTTCGAGCTCCGCTTCGACAGCGCCTTCGAGGCCGTCATCGCGGCCTGCGCCACCGTGCCCCGGCCGGGCCAGGAGGGCACCTGGATCACCCCGGAGATGCGCGCGGCCTATGTCGGCCTCCACCGCGCGGGCCACGCCCACAGCGTCGAGGCCTGGCGGGAGGGCGAGCTGCGGGGGGGGCTCTACGGCGTGGCCCTCGGCGGCGCCTTCTTCGGCGAGAGCATGTTCAGCCTGGAGGCCGAAGCCAGCCGGGCGGCCCTCCAGGCCCTCGACGTGCGCCTCCAGGCCCATGGTTTCACCCTCCTGGACGGCCAGCTCCCCCACGAGGGGCTGGCGGGCTACGGGTTCCAGGCGGTGCCGCGGGACCGGTTCCTGAAGGAGCTGGCGATCGCCCTCCGCGGGCCGGGCCAGCCGGGGACCTGGTCGGTGCCCTGAGGGCCCGGATCAGCCCCCCGCCGGGGCCGGCGGCCGGTGGCGCAGGACCTTGAAGGCCTCGAACCAGAGGATGCTGGCGAATCCCGTGGCACAGGCCAGCAGCAGATCCCGGCCCTGGAGGGGCGCGAAGTGGAAGAGGCCCTGGGCCACGGGCCAGGCGAGTACCAGGGCCAGGCAGGCGAGGGTGCCCCCCAGCACCCACCAGAGCGCGGGGTTGGGATTCCGGAGGCCGCCCAGGATGCTTTGCGTCCAGGACCGGTTGGCCAGGATGATGGCCAGGAAGGACACCACCAGGGCCGCGAAGGTCAGGGCCCGGGCCGCGTCGTGGCCATGGCCGGGACGGGCCAGGAGGTACACCGCCAGGCAGGCGGCCAGGGCGGTGGCCCCCTGGAGCACGGCCAGGCCGAGGGTCCTCAGGCTGAACAGCGGTTCCCGGGCATCCCGGGGCGGGCGCCGCATGACGTCCGCCTCGGCCTCCTCCGCCTCGAAGATCAGCGAGCAGGAGGGATCGATCACGAGTTCCAGGAAGACGATGTGCACCGGCAGCAGCAGCAGGGGCCAGCCGGGGAGGAAGACCGGCAGCAGCGAGAGCCCGGCGATGGGGATGTGCACGGCGACGATGAAGGCCACCGCCTTGCGGATGTTGTCGAAGATGCGCCGCCCCAGCTTGATGGCGGCCACGATGGAGGAGAAGTCGTCGTCGAGGAGGACGAGGGAGGCGGCCTCCCGCGCCACGTCCGTGCCCCGGCCCCCCATGGCCACGCCGATGTGGGCGGCCTTGAGGGCCGGAGCGTCGTTGACGCCATCCCCCGTCATGGCCACCACCTCGCCGTTGGCCTTGAGGGCGGTGACGAGCCGCAGCTTCTGTTCCGGGACCACCCGCGCGAAGACCTGGATCTCCCGGATGCGTTCCGCCAGTTCCGCGTCGCTCAGCCCGTTCAGCTCGGGACCGGTGATGACCCGCTCGGGGCGGGAGAGCCCGGCCTGCCGGGCGATGCTGACCGCGGTGGCGGGGTAATCGCCGGTGATCATCACCACCCGGATGCCCGCGGTGCGGCATTCCGCCACCGCCGCCGGGACGGTGGGCCGCACCGGGTCCTCCAGTCCCAGCAGCCCGAGGAAGTCCAGCTCCAGATCGTGATGGCCCTCGGGCAGGGCCCCGGCCCCGTACTGGCCCCGGGCGACGCCGAGGACGCGCAGGCCCTGGGAGGCCAGCTCCGCCACCCGGGCGTCCACCTCGGCGCGGCGTTCCGGGGGCAGGTGGCAGAGGTCCACCACGGCCTCGGGGGCCCCCTTCGTGGCCACCCCGATCTGGTCATCCCCGCAGTTCCAGGCATGGGTGACCGCCAGGAGGGCCGGATCGAGGGGGTATTCCCGCGCCAGGGACCAGCTCGGGTGCAGGTGCTCCGTCTCCATCAACCACTGCTTTCCTGCCTCGTGGAGGGCGCGCT
>JAJYBX010000369.1 GCA_021778785.1 Acidobacteriota bacterium | reverse complement strand
GGGATGGCGACGCCAACCAGGTTTCCCGGATCATCCCGCCCTGGGAAGCGACCGCGAACACCGTTCTCGCCACGTCAAGCGGGAAGCAGGTCTCGAACATGCCCGCGACGGGCCAATGGTTTCCTTCCGGGGCCCACCAGGTCTATTTCCTTGGCGCGAACGGTGACAGGTGGTTCTCCTACCGGCTCGACCTCAGAACCCACACCTGGACCGCTTGGGAGGCCCATCACCAGGGATGGGACGTGCCCTACCGCATCCCCAGGGGGGATCTCGGCCTGATGAACGTCGAAGACTTCAAATAGCGCGCCTGCAACCGCTCCTTCGCGAGGAGCCCTCCCACCCATGGCCGGAGGATGGGGATGCTTCCGGAAGGCGTTCTGGCCCGACCCGGGCGATGGGTGGCGGGTCCTGCGCCGCGACGGCGATCGATGGCTGCCGGAATGGGCATTCCACAAAGCAGTCTCAGGCCCTTCCCGTCACCGCCGCATCGAGCATCCACCGCGCGATGCTGAGGGGGCTGGGCAGGTCCGGCAGGGCATCGAGGCGGAACCATCGGGCATCCTCGATCTCCGCCGGATCGGGCCGCAGGTCGCCGGCGAGGTGGTCCGCCAGGAAGGCCACCATGAGCCCGTTGGGGAAGGGCCAGGGTTGGCTGCCGAAGTAGCGCAGGTTCTGGATGCGGAGGCCCAGCTCCTCGGCCACTTCGCGGTGCACCGCCTGCTCCAGGGACTCCCCCGGCTCGGTGAAGCCCGCCACGGCGCTGTACACGCCGGGCTTGAAGTGGGGCGAGCGGGCCAGGGCCAGCTCCCGGTCCGGCCCCTCCCCGCGCCCGATGAGGACGATGATGGCCGTGGCGTTCGACGGGAACACCACGAGTCCGCAGGCCGGGCAGCGGCGGCCGTGGCCTTCGCCCGGCTCCAGCGGCGTGGCGCAGGCGCCGCAGAAACGATGGCCCGCCTCCCAGGCCAGCCACTGGTACGCCCGGCCCGCCTGAACCCAGGCCTCCGGATCCATCCGGGTGAAGGCCTCCCGCAGCCCCAGGGCCTCCACCCCCGCGGGCACGGGATGATCCTCCGCCACCCGCAGGGCCAGGTGCCCTTCGGGCAGGCGTACCTGCGCCTGGGCCTGGAGGTCCGGCAGATCCCGCTCCGCAAGCCACAAGCGGTCCCCCTGGAACACGATCCGCACCGCGTCCACCTGTTTCCTCCCCGCGGTCGAAGGCCGCGGCTCCAGACTACCGGCGAGGCGTCCTCAGACGAACAGCACCGCATGCACCGGCGGCAGGTGCTCGGCGAGGGTGATCCAGTCGTCGCCGGCGTTCTCGCTGATCCAGACGGAGCCCGTGGTGGAGCCGAAGGCCAGGCGCTCGCCGGTGGCGTCGAGGTCCAGGGCGTGGCGGTACACCAGGTCGTAGGCCCAGGCCTGGGGCAGGCCCCGGTGCAGCGTCTCGAAGGTGCGGCCGCCGTCGCGGGTGCGGTTCACCACCACCTTGCCCTCGGCGGGAATGCGGCGCTCGTCCTTGATCGCGGGCACGAACCACGCGGTATCCGGATCCTTGGGATGCACCACCACGGGAAAGCCGAAGACCGAGGGCTTCACGTCCGTGATCTCCGTCCAGGTCCGGGCATTGTCGGTGCTGCGGAAGATCCCGTTGTGGTGCTGTATCCAATAGGCGTCCGGGGCCCCGGCGCACTGCACCATGCGGTGCGGATCCTGGGATTCCGGCGCCTCCACCAGCTCGGGTGGCGCGTAGTCGGCGCGCATGCCCTTGGTGAAGGGCGTCCAGGTCTTCCCCAGATCCTCCGTGATCCAGACGCCGCCGCTGCTGATGGCCACGGCCACGCGGGCCGGGTTGCGGGGATCCACGCAGATGGAGTGGATGCCCGGCGCGTCGGCGCCGCCGCCGGCCCACTTGCGCCGCTCCGGCATGTGCCAGAGAGGTTCCACCAGGTTCCAGGTGTCCCCGTGGTCCTCGCTCCAGAAGAGGCCGCCGGGAATCGTGCCCGCCCAGAGGAGGCCTGGCTGGGAAGCGGCGCCGGGCGCCAGGGACCAGAAGCGCATGAGGCGCCAGGGGATCTCGCGGCCCAGGAAATCCTTCTCCACGTGGCCCTCGGGCGGCGTGGGATAGGCGGGCACCCCGATCTCGGTCCAGGTGGCGCCCCGGTCGCGGGAGCGGTGCAGCTTGGCGCCGAAGTGGCCGTGGTCCAGGGCCACGTACCAGGCGCCGTCGCGGGGGTCGGCCATGGCCAGGGAGACGTTGTCCCCCAGGAAGGACACGGCATCGAGATCCCAGACGCCCCGAGTCGTCCGGCGGGCGGAGAAGAGCCCCTTGCGGGTCGAGATCAGCAGCTGGTCGGACATGTCAGCCTCCGGAAAGGGCCTGCATGACGAGGATTTCCGCGGTGGCGGAGACAGGATCACCCAGGGCGCGGCGATCCAGGACGGGTTCCCCGTCCACGAAGACGGCCATGTGCTGGCGCAGGGCGCCATGCTCGTCCAGCACGTACCCCCGGGCCCGGGGGTACAGGGCGAAGGCCTCGTCCAGGCTGTCCCGCACCGTCACCCCTCCCACCTGGCAGGGTGGGCACGCCACATGGCGCTGGAGGTTGCGTGTGAACGCGACGCGGGGCATGGGAGTCCTGGGTGCCCCGCCACCATGCCCCGGGCGATTCTAGCTGTCAATACAGCCAGTCTGGCGAGATTGTCCTTTCAGCCGAGCCTGTCGGGATCCTCCCAGGGATTCCGGGCCAGCTTCTTGTCCTTTTCCTGCTCCCGCTCCGCCCGCTCGAAGTCCTCGTCCTCCAGGCGCGTCGGATCGGGCAGCGGCCGTCCGTTCAGGTAGTGGAAGGGCGCCTGCCGCCGCTCCACACCGACGATCCGGCTCCAGTGGTGCCGCCGTTCGAGGGTTTCGGCCATGATCCACCTCCGGCCTGATCCGAAGATAGGCTCACGGGTTTGTCACGCCATGGCCCGGGGGTCTTGTGGATCGGGCCGGA
>JAJYBX010000368.1 GCA_021778785.1 Acidobacteriota bacterium | reverse complement strand
ACGTCCCCTCCGCCAACGTGGTGGGGGAGATCCCCGGCACGGAGAAGCCGAACGAGGTGATCCTCCTCAGCGGCCACCTGGACAGCTGGGACGTGGGCCAGGGCGCCCAGGACGACGGCGCCGGCTGCGTCATCTCCCTGGAGGCCGCCCGCCTCATCCAGGCCACGGGCCTCCAGCCCCGCCGCACCCTCCGGGTCGTGTTCTTCGTGAACGAGGAGAACGGCGTGCGGGGCGGGAACGCCTACCTGGCGGCCCACCGGGCCGAACTCCCCGGCTTCGTCGCCGCCGTCGAATCCGATTCCGGCAGCGAGAAGGCCCTGGGCTTCAGCCTCGACCTGCGCCAGGCCACCCCCGAGGCCCGGGCCGCGGCCCTGGCGAAGCTGCAGGCCTTCGGGCCCCTGCTCGAACGCCTCGGCGCCGGGCGGCTGGTCCTGGGCGGCTCCGGCGAGGACGTGGGCCCCGTGGTGGCCGAGGGCGTCCCCGGCCTGGGCATGAACCACGCCGCCACGCACTACTTCGACATCCACCACAGCGAAGCCGACACCCTCGACAAGGTGGACGAGAACGACCTCGCCCAGAACGCCGCCATCCTCGGCACCTTCGCCTACGCCCTGGCCCAGTCCGACGTCACGTTCCGGTAGCCGGACGGGAACAGGGGCCCCGGATCCCGCTATCATGGGCCCCATGGTCATCTCGCTCCTCCTCGGCGGCACGGCGCTGCTCCTGTATCTGGGGGCGGAGGCCTTCTCCATCGCCAACCTCCGCAAGGAGAAGGCGGTGTTCGGGCTCGTGGCCAAGGCGCTGCTGACCCTCGGCTTCGCCGTGCACTTCGCGGCCCTGGAATTCGGCGGGCGCCTCACCCACACCGTGCCCTACCGGGATCTCTCGGCGTCGATGTCCCTCTTCGCCTGGATGGTGGCCGGGTCCTACGGCATCATGCGCCTGCGGCACCGGGAGGCCTCCACGGGCCCCTTCCTGCTGCCCGTGGCCATCCTCTTCCTGGGCGTCTCGCTCCTCACCCATCCCGCCCAGGCCCCCGCCGCGGATCCCAAGCTCTCGGGCGCGCTGTTCGCCTTCCACGTCACCCTGGCGATCCTGGGCTACGCCGCCTTCACCCTCTCCTTCGTGCTGGCCCAGCTCTACCTCATCCAGGTGCGCCAGCTCCACACGCGCAAGCTGGGCCTTCTCTTCTCCCGCCTGCCGGCCCTGGATGTGCTCTCCCGCATGCACCACACCTCCATCGGCATTGGGGTGGTGGCCATGACCGTGGCCTCCACGCTGGGGCTCATCTGGGCGAAGCAGAACTGGGGCACCTACTGGGATCCGAAGGTGGCCTTCACCTTCCTGCTGATCGCCATCTACGTGCTCTGCCTGCTGGCCGGGCGGTTCCTGCGGTGGAGCGGCAAGCGCGTGGCCCTGCTCTCCATCGGCGGCTACATGCTGATGCTGTTCTCCTTCACCATCGTGAACCTCTTCATCACCCAGGAGCACGTGTTCCATTGAGCCGGCCGGACGAATCACCGCTCCTCCTCGTGGGCTGGGATTTCCGGCAGACTCCGGTGGAGCTGCGGGAACGGCTGGCGTTCTCCCCCGAGAGCATCGAGGCGGCCGTCCTCCGCATGCGGGAGGAGGGACTGCTGGCGGAGGGCGTCATCGTCTCCACCTGCAACCGCAGCGAAGTCTACGGTGTGCGCGGCCCCGCGGCCCTGGAGGGCGACCCCCTGCTGGCCCTCACGGGCTTCGTCTCCGAGTTCCACGGCGTCCCCCGGCATGAGATCGAGGGCGTGGGCTACCGCCACATGGGCGCCGATGCGGTGCGGCACCTCTTCCGCGTCACCGCCGGCCTGGAATCCCTGGCCCTCGGTGAGCACCAGATCATCGGCCAGGTGCGCGAGGCCTTCCGCTTCGCCTCCAGCGCGGGCCTCACCCGCACCGTGCTGAACCGCCTCTTCCAGAAGGCCCTCGAGGCCGGCAAGCGGGTCCGGAACGAGACGGGCCTCAACTCCAAACCCATCTCCATCCCCGGCGTGGCCATCGAGCTGGCCCAGAAGATCTACGAGGACCTGGCCCCCCGCCGCTTCCTCATCCTGGGGGCCGGCGAGACCAGCTCCATCTTCTACGACCTGCTGGTGGCCCGCGGCGCGACCAACATCGAGGTGGTGAACCGGACCCTGGAGAAGGCTGAGGCCCTCTGCCAGCGCGCCGGCAAGGCCTACCCCTGGGAGGATCTGGCCGCGCGGCTGCCCAAGGCCGACGTGGTGGTGAGCGCCACCTCCGCCACGGAGCCGGTCATCACGCGGGAGGACGTCCGGCGCGCGGTCTCCCAGCGCCGGGGCCAGCCCCTCTTCTTCCTGGATCTGGGCATCCCCCGGAACGTGGATCCCAAGGTCGCGGACCTGGACAACGCCTTCCTCTACGCCGTGGACGACCTCCAGGAGATCGCCGAGCGGAACCGGCAGGAGCGCCAGCGCGAGGTCGTACCCGCCATGACCATCCTCGAGGAGGAGCTGGAGGACTTCCTGGGCTGGTTCGGTTCCCTGGCCGTGGTGCCCACCATCACGGCCCTGCGCCGGAAGTTCGAGGCCATCCGCGAGGCCGAGTTCGACCGCTCCCTGGAGAAGCTGAACCACCTCGCCCCCGGGGACCGCGAGAAGATCCGCCTCATGGCCCAGCACATGGTCCGCGCCCTGCTCCGCCGGCCCACCGAGGCTCTCAAGGAGGCGGATGATCCCACCCGGCGCCTGGAGCGGGCCGAGGCCGCCCAGTACCTCTTCGACCTGGACATCGATCCGAAGGACTGACGCGGGCCCGGATCAGGTGGGTTGAGACTCAGGTTAGACTGGTCCCACCATGCCCGCCCTCCAATGCCGCCATTGCGCTGCGCCCCTGCCGGAAGCCGCCGCCTCCGGCCCCGTCACCTGTCCCTACTGCCAGACGGTGAACGAGCCCACGACGGCGGTCCAGGCCCCCCGGGCGCTGAGCGCAGAGGACCAGAAGGCCGCGTTCAAGGAG
>JAJYBX010000367.1 GCA_021778785.1 Acidobacteriota bacterium | reverse complement strand
AAGGCCCTCTCCGAGGGCGCCCCCCTGCTGCAGGCCGCCGTGCTGGAGCGCATCGGCGAGCACCTGGTGGCGGCGCGGATCCAGGAACCCCATCCCATGTCCGGCCCCCAGCGCGAGTTCAAGCAGCTGGACCAGCTGGAGGCCATCCGCACCCAGGAGCGCGACCTGGATCCGGCCCTGGGCCGTCCCGCCCCCGTGGGCCTGCTGAAGACCCAGCAGGGCAAGTCCCTCACCGTGGCCACCTGGACGGCCGGCGCGCCGGTCCTCCTGCCCGAGGCGGACCTGGTGGCCTTCACCAGCGCCGGGGGCGAGCCGCTGGGCATCTACTGGCGCCAGTCCCTCCCGCGCATCTCCGAGGTCCGGGGCGAGCTGGTGACCATCTGGGGCCCCCGACGCGTCCGGCATGAGGGCTTCCCCGACGCCGAGCAGCTGGCGCGCCTGGAGTGCTTCGCCTCCGCGGAGCAGATGAAGGCCATGCAGACCCAGGGCGGGCGTCCCCAGCCCAAGGCCCAAGCGGCACCAGGCGGGGGCGGGTTCAACACCCAGCCGGTCCCGGCGCTGCCCCGGCATCTCCAGGGTGCGGGTCTCGGCATGCAGGACGGGGACTAGTCCCCTTGCTTCCGGCCGCGCTCCCGCACCAGGAGGCGCCCGCGCCGGTGGCGATCCAGGCCGGGGCCAGCCTCGTGAAGGTGCGGGCCCGGCTCGCCCAGGGCGAGCTCGACCGGGTGGGGGGCGGCGTGGTGGTCGCCCCGGGGCTCGTGGCCACCAACGCCCACGTGGCCGCGGCCGGCCGCTCCATCCTGGTGAGCCAGGGCGGGGAGACTTGGCGGGCCACGGCCATCCGGGTGGACCCGGACCTGGACCTCTGCCTCCTCTCGGTGCCGGGTCTGCCCCTGCCGCCCGCGGAGGCCAGCGACGGGATCCCGGACGCCGGAGCCCCGGTCTTCGCCCTCGGCTTCCCGGGCGGGCGGGGTCCGGTGGTGTCCCGGGGCCGGCTGCGCGCCGTCTGGCACTACCGGGACGGCCGCCTGCTGCAGACCGACGTGGAGATCCATCCGGGCTCCAGCGGAGGCGGCCTCTTCGATGCCCGGGGGCGCCTGCTGGGCCTCACCACCTTCACGGCGGCGCGGAGCCCCCGGCTCAGCTTCGCCATCTCGCTCTCGGGGCTGAAGGCCCTGGAGGCCCTGCCGGCCGAGATCCCGGGCCGTCCGATCCGGTCGGGCTTCACGGAGGCCGAGGACTACCTCTCCGCCCTGGCGGAGGACCCCCGCAACGCGGCCGAGTGGGAACCCGCCGCCCGGGCCTGGGTGGCCGCGGAGCCGGAGAACCCGGACGCCTGGTTCGCCCTGGGGCTGGCCCTAGACCAACGGGAGCGCTGGGAGGTCCGGGGCGGGGGCGGGAATGAAACCGGGGTGCAGGCGGCGGTGGAGGCCTACCGGCGGGCCCTTGCCCTGCGCCCGGAGGCGCGGATCTGGAACAACCTGGGGGTGGCCCTGGACGCCCAGAACCGCTTCCCGGAGGCCGAGCAGGCCTTCGCGGAGGCCCTGGGGCTCCGCCCGGACTACGCCCTGGCCTGGATGAACCTGGGCAGCACCCGGTTGAATGCCCTCCGTTTCGACGCGGCGGCCGAGGCCTACCGGCGGGGGCTGGCGCTGCGGCCCGACGAAGCCGTGGCCTGGATCCGGCTGGCCCAGTGCCAGCGGAAGCTCAAGGCCTGGCGGGCCGAGATCGAGGTGCTCGAGGTGGCGCTCCGGTACCGGCCCCTCTCCCAGGACCTCTGGCTGGATTTCGGGGCGGCCCAGGCCCACCTGGGGCACCGGGCGGAGGCGGAGGACGCCCTGCGGAGGCTGGAGGCCTGGGACTCGCCCCTGGTGGCGCGGTTGCGCCGGGTCCTGCGGCGGTCCTTCCGCCGCTAGCCGCTAGCTAGCCGATGAGCCCGATCTCCCGCAGGCGCTGGAGGAGGAAGGCGTGGGCCGTGATGGGGGGGAAATGCCGCGCCTCGCCGGGGGCCAGCAGGGCGTCGGGGCAGTCCAGCACCACGTCGGGCCGGGGGTGGCAGAAGAAGGGCATGGAATAGCGCACGGCATCCGGGCTGTCGGGGTTCACCACGCGATGGGTGGTGCTGGGGATCTTCAGGTTGAGGTGCCGGCTCAGCATGTCGCCGGCGTCGGCCACGATTTCGCCCTCGGCCGCGTCCACGGCGTGCCAGGTCCCCTCCCGGTCCTGGAGCTGCAGTCCCGCATCCGTGGCCGCGGGCAGGAGGGTGATGAGGTTGATGTCCTCGTGGGCCGAGCTGCGGACGCCGCCCTCGAGGTACCGGTCCCGCAGGGCGGGGTAGTGGATGATCCGCAGGATGGAGTTGCCGTCCACGACCATGTCCGCCAGGCTGCGCTCGGGCAGGCCCAGGTGGAGGGCCAGGGCCTCCAGCAGGGTGCCGGCGCAGGCCTCCAGGGCCCGGTAGAGGGCGAGGGTGTGGGCACGGAAGCCGGGCACCTCGGCCTCGGGCCAGAGGTTGGCGCCGTAAAGGGCCCCGAGGGGGTGATCCGCGGGCAGCTCCTGGCCCACGTGCCAGAACTCCTTGAGGTCGCCCACGGGGTTGTCCTTGGCGTGCTCGCTGCCGAAGGGGGTGAAGCCCCGGGCCCCGCCCGATCCCGCCACGAAGTAGCGGCGCTTGGCCGCTTCGGGCAGGGCGAAGAAGGCCCGGGCGGCCTCGTAGGCGCCCCGGATGTCGGCGGCCTCCACCCCGTGGCCGGCCACCTTCACGAAGCCGGTGTCCCGGAGGCTGTCGCCCAGGCGGCGCACGAAGTCGGCGCGGTCCCGGGCGTCGCCGCCCTGGAACTGGGCGAGGTGGACGGTCTCGACCTGGAAGGCGGGACGGGACATGGGGCCTCCGGAAGGGAAGGGCCAGTGTAGCCAGCTGTCGCGACAGCCGAATCCCCGTACGCATGGGCGGCGGCGACCCGAGGGGCGCCGCCGCCGGCCTTCCCCTTCCAAGGGAGGCGACTGGATCGGGTT
>JAJYBX010000366.1 GCA_021778785.1 Acidobacteriota bacterium | reverse complement strand
CCTGCATCGCCATCCCCTTCTACACGAAGTTCGGCGAGTTCGAGGTCAACGTGGGGCTGAAGGAATAGGCTCCGGTCCTCAGGCTCCTGGACATGCAGAACGGGCGCCCTTCGGCGCCCGTTCCACTGAGGACTGATGTCTGGTTCTCAGGCCTTCTCGTACTTGATGACTTCCACGGGGCACCCGGCGGCGGCGGCCTCGATGCTGGCTTCCTGGTCGGTGCCGATGCTGCCGGCGAGGGCGCTCATCTCATCGCGGTTCTCGCTGTCCACGCCGTCCTCGCGCACGGCGCCATTGATGTTGCAGCTCGTGTCGGTGACGTGGAACACGTCGGGGCACTCGGCTTCGCAGGCATTGCAGACGATGCAGCCTTCTTCGATCCAAACTTTGGTGATGGCCATGGGGGTTTCCTCCGGATCCGTGGAGCCCTGGGACGGGCGAACCCATCCAACCTAGCATCGCCCTCGGCCCGGAACCAAGCGTCGCCTGGCTCCGATGGGCGTGGGAGACTGGATTTGTGACGGAGGTCCACCCATGAGCCTGCAGGAGACTGGGATCCTGGCCCGGATCCGCGCCCTGCTGCCCGGCGGGGGGGACCTGACGGATGACTGCGGCGCCCTGCCCCCCGCGCCGTCGGGCCAGCGCCTGCTGGTGACCACCGACCTCATGGAGGCGGGCCAGCACTTCCGCCTGGACTGGCACCCGGCGGATCTGCTGGCAGACAAGCTCTTGCGGGTGAACCTTTCCGACCTGGACGCCTCCGGCGCCGTGCCCTTCGGCTACACCCTCACCCTGGCCCTGGGGCCCGAAGTGGAGGAGGGCTGGCTGGAGGCCTTCCTCCAGGGCTTGGCTGCGACCTCCGCCGAAACCGGCGTGCGGGTGCTGGGCGGGGACACGGTGGGCCGCCCCTCGGGCCTGGGCCTGGGCCTCACGGCCTTCGGTTTCGCGGCCCGCTGGCTCCGCCGGGACGGCCTCCGGCCCGGCGACCGGATCTTCGTGGATCAGGCGCCCGGCGCCAGCCTGCGGGGCCTGCGCAAGCTCGAGGCTGGGCAGCGCTGGGATCCCGCCCATCCCGATGCGGACCTGGCCGCCCACCTGGCGCCGAAACCCAGGTTGGGCCTGGGTGTGAAGCTCGCCGGCATCCCGGAGGTCCACGCCTGCCTCGATCTGTCCGACGGCCTCAGCCGCGACCTCCGGAACCTGGCGGAGGCCTCGGACCTCAGCATCGCCGTGGATCCCGCCCTGGACGGGGATGCGCTGCAGGGTGGCGAGGACTACGCCCGGTGCTTCGGCAGCTCCCTGTCCCGTTCGGAACTGGAAGCGCGGTTGGAGGTTCCGCTCCTCGACGTGGGCCAGGCCCTGGAGCGCCGGGATTCGCCCCTCCTGGCCTATGATGGAGGATTGCTCCGGCCCCTGCCGGACCTCAGTTTCGACCACTTCGGACGCCCATGACCCACCAGGACAAGTCCCATCTGTGGGCCCGCACGAAGCGCTACATGGCGGATCCCGACCTGGAGCCCCACCACCTCGGCTGGAGCTTCGCCCTGGGCCTGTCCATCGCCATGAACCCCCTGCTGGGCCTCCACACGGGTCTCGTCATCGTCTTCTGCGCCCTGTTCCGGAAGCTGCACCGCCCCCTCACCTTCCTGGGGGCCTTCGTGAACAACCCCTGGACCATGGTCCCCATCGCCACGGGTTCCGCCCTCTTCGGCAACATCCTCCTGGGACGGGGCCTCGCCCTCGACCTGGGCGGGGTGGACTGGACCAGCCTCGGCTGGAAGAGCTTCAGCACCCGCGAGGGCTTCCAGGCCGCCGCCGAGATGCTGCGCCCCATCCTCGTGCCCTACCTCCTGGGCGGCTTCGTGCTGAGCCTCGTGGCCGTGCCGGTGGGCTATTTCCTCATGCTGCGGCTCGCGCACCGGTTGCGCGCGGCCCGGCCCATCCCCCAACCCCGATCCGGAGGCTGATCCCATGGACATGCGATTCCTCATGAAGCAGGCGCAGCAGATGCAGGCCAAGCTGCAGGAGACCCAGGCCAACCTGCGGGTGGAAGGCACCGCCGGCGGCCAGCTGGTGAAGGTGACGCTGAACGGCTCGAAGGAGCTGATGGCCGTCTCCATCGCCAAGGAGGCCATGGACCCCGAGGATCCCTCCATGCTCGAGGATCTGCTGATGGCGGCCTTCCGCGACGCCGCCCAGAAGGCGGACGAGGCCATGAAGCAGCAGATGGGCGGCATGGGCGCGGGCCTGAACCTCCCCGGCCTGGGTCTGTAGAACCACCGGGAGGTCCGTGATGAGACTGCCGGCACCCCTGGAGGCCGTGGTGGAGAGCCTCCAGAAGCTGCCCGGGGTGGGCGCCAAGTCCGCCCAGCGCATGGCCCTGCACCTGCTGAAGGAGGGGCCCGAAGCCATGGCGCACCTGGCCCAGCAGCTCCAGCAGGCGGCGGACCGGGTGGGCTTCTGCCAGGTGTGCGGCGCCTTCACGGACCAGCCCACCTGCCCCATCTGCCTGGATCCGCGGCGGGACGCCCACAGCCTCGTGGTGGTGGCCGAGGCCTCGAACGTCCTCAGCTTCGAGCGCAGCGGCCACTTCCGGGGCCGCTACCACGTGCTGGGTGGGCTCATCTCCCCGCTGCGCGGCGTGGGGCCCGACCAGCTCCGCATCCGCGAACTGCTGAAGCGCCTGGAGGATGGCGCCATCCAGGAGATCATCCTGGCCACCAATCCCACGGTGGATGGCGAGGCCACCGCCAGCTGGCTGGCCCGCATCCTGGAACCCATCGGCATCCGCACCACCCGCATCGGCCTGGGACTGCCCATCGGCAGCGACCTGGAGTACGCCGATGAGCTCACCTTGGACCGGGCCCTGGAGGGGCGGCGGCCCGTCTGAGTCAGTACTTGCAGGCCACCTCGCCCCGGGCCCAGGCCTGGCAGGCCAGCCGCTGGTCGGGCTGGGCCTTCAGCGCCTTGAGCACGCGGGTCTCGGCAGCGCCCATCTCGGTGAGGTATTCGGCG
>JAJYBX010000365.1 GCA_021778785.1 Acidobacteriota bacterium | reverse complement strand
GCGGCAAGCCCATCCGCCCCCTCCTGGACAGCCTCGTGCCCTCACCCACCCTGCCGCCCAGTGCCTGGCCCCCGGGGGCGGTGCGGGAGGCCTACGTGAAGGACGCCCGGAAACGCAAGGACTGGCAGGGGCTCAAGGATCTGCTGCTGCCCGAGGTGGAGCGCACCCAATGGGCCGAGGCGGCCTGGGGTCCCACCTCCTTCCGGGTCGAGATCAACGGAAAGATGCAGGAGGACACGGAGACGGGCGACAGCTGGCGCGGCACGCTGGAACCCCTCGTGGAGGCGCTGCTCCACCTGGGGGAGACGGGGCTGGCCGACAGCCTCGTGCGGGACGCCTGGACCCGGCATCCCTGGTCCGGCCTGCCCGGCCGCGCGGCGGCCCTGGCCACCCGGTGCGGGCAGCCCAACCTCGCCGACCAGTGGGCGGGCCTGGCCTCCGGGCGGTAGCCGGTAGACTCGGAGGATCCCCGCGGAGCGATGCCGATGATGTCCCTGTTCCATCCCCCCGACTGCGAGGCCCTGAGGCGCCGGTTCGTGGCCCTGGAGCCCGAGGGTTCCCGTCTGTGGGGGCGGATGGACGCCGCGCAGATGCTGGCCCACTGCGCGAAGGGGCTCGAGGCGGCCATGACCGACCGGCCCGTGAAGCAGGTGCTCCTGGGCCGCCTGGTGGCCCCTCTGCTCCGCCCCCTGGTGCTGGGCGAGAAACCCCTCCGCCGCAACGCCCCCACCAGCCCCCTCTTCGTGGTCGCCGATGCGCGGGACTTCGACGTGGAGATGCGCCGCCTGGCCCACCTCATCGACCGCTTCGTCCAGCGCGGGCCAGGGCCCGCCGCGGGAGTGCCCCACCTCTTCTTCGGCCGGCTCAGCGGCCACCAGTGGGGGCGCCTCATGTACAAGCACCTGGACCACCACCTCCGGCAGTTCGGGGTGTAGCGCTCAGGTCCGGTAGTTCGGCAACCCCGGCTTCCGCACCCACTCGAAGATGAGGCTGGTCTGGATGTGGGCCACCTCCGGGCGGGTGGTGAAGGCGTCCAGGGCCAGGTCGCGCAGGTGGTGGGCGTCCCGCACGGCCACCTGCACCTGGAAATCCGCCGCCCCGGCCACGTGGTGGACCGCGAGCACCTCGGGCAGTCCCAGGACGTGCTTCCAGAAGGCCTTCACCTGGGCCCGGCTGTGCTGGCGGAGCTGCACGGCGATGAGGGCCTGGAGGCCGATGCCCAGGGCGGCCGGATCCACCTCCGCGTGGGCTCCGAGGAGGATGCCCTCGGCCTTCAGGCGCTGGATGCGGGCCAGGCAGGAGGAGGGGGCCAGGCCCACCCGGGCGGCCAGTTCCTTGTTGGAGAGCCGGGCATCCTTCTGGAGGAGCTTGATCAGGGCGCCGTCGATCCTGTCCAGGTCCTTCATGGCCGCTGTCCTCCTACCTCGTGCCTTCGAGGATTTGATGAATAATATTCAAAAAATTAGATAAAAACTTACTGAAAATTTTGTGTGGAGTCCATTTATCGACATTCCGTCGAACAGGATTCGATGGTTTCGAATGCGTCCCGGCCCTACCTTCGGGCAGTCGCCGCCAGGCCAGAGGAGGTCCCCGTGTCCCAGTCGCCCGTGAAGCCCCAGACCGAGATCTTCTCCCGGGGCTACGACCCCCAGCGGTCGGAAGGCGCGGCGGTGCCTCCGGTCTTCCGCACCTCCACCTTCCTCTTCAAGAACGCGGAGGAGGGGAAGCGGGCCTTCGAGATCGCCTACGGGCTCTCCCCCATGAAGGCCGGCGAGAGCCCGGCCCTCATCTACACCCGGGTGAACAACCCCAACAGCGAGATCCTGGAGGACAAGGCCCGGAGCTGGGACCAGGCGGAGGACGCCGCCCTCTTCGGCTCCGGCATGGGCGCCATCAGCAGCACCTGCCTGGCCTTCCTGCGCCCCGGCGACACGCTGGTCTTCGCCGATCCCGTCTACGGCGGCACCGAGTACTTCTTCCGCCATATGCTGCCCCTCTTCGGGATCAGGACCCGGCCCTTCCCCGCCGGCGCCACCGAGGCGGAGCTGGAGGCCCTCGTGGCGGGCGATCCCACCGTGAAGGCCATCTACCTGGAGAGCCCCGCCAACCCGACCATCGTGCTCTCGGACATCGGCGCGGCCCGCGCGGTCGCGGACCGCCATGCCAGCCCCGACCGGAAGATCCTGGTGATGGTGGACAACACCTTCATGGGCCCCATCTTCTGCAGCCCCCTCAGCCTGGGCGCAGACCTGGTGATCTACTCCGCCACCAAGTTCTTCGGCGGGCACTCCGACCTCGTCGCGGGCTTCACCATGGGGTCCAAGGCCCTCATGGGGCAGGTGAAGGTCTTCCGCACCATCCTGGGCTCCATCGCGGATCCGGACACCGCCTGGCTCATCCACCGCTCCCTGGCCACCCTGCAGGTGCGGATGGAGAAGCAGCAGGAGAACGCCCGCAGGATGGTGGACTTCCTCCTGACCCATCCCGCGGTGCAGGACCTCTCCTACCCCGGCCTCCCGCAGATGGGCGGGCGCCAGCTTGAGCTCTGGAAGAAGCAGTGCACCGGCACCGGCAGCATCATCACCTTCAAGGTGAAGGGGGGCGAGGCGGAGGCCTTCCGGGTGCTCAACGCCATCCGCCACATGAAGCTGGCCGTGAGCCTGGGCGGCGTGGAGAGCCTCATCCAGCACCCCAGCAGCATGACCCACTCCGACATGACCGCCGAGGAGAAGCGCCACGCCGGCATCACGGAGAACATGATCCGCGTCAGCGTCGGCCTCGAGGACGTGGACGACCTCATCGCCGACCTGTCCCTGGCCCTGGATCAGGCCCAGATCGCCGAACCCGCCCTCGACAGCTGCGGCTGCGGCGGCGACCGGGGGATCTAAGAGTGCCTAACAAAACCCCCACAAGGCCGCGCGAGGGCCGCCGGGCGAGCGAGGCGAGGAACGCGAGAAGACGCGTAGCGGGTACTACGCGCGACGAGCGTGACGCGGCATCGCGACGCCCGCCGGCCCTC
>JAJYBX010000364.1 GCA_021778785.1 Acidobacteriota bacterium | reverse complement strand
TCAGCTCCTGGCCCAGGGCGCCCAGGGACCGCGGGGCCCGCCCCGGCGCGTCGCCCAGCTGGTGCATGGCCTCCACCACCCGCAGGCGGTCCACCACCAGCAGGTCATCCCGGCGCACCAGCCCGAAGGCCATGGCATCGGCGAAGCTGTTGCTGAGCCAGGCCTGGTCGGGGTTGGGCTGGAGCTGTTCCAGGGGCAGCACGGCCACCACCCGCCGCCCCTGGGTGAAGTCCGTCGTCGAGGCGCGGCGGGCCTCCCCGAGGGCCGTGCGCTCGCCCCGCCGCAGGAGCCAGGCGCCGCCCAGCCCGCCGGCCACGAGGAGCACGGCGGCCCCCGCCCCCAGGACCAGGGGTCGGCGCAGCCGGGAGACCGGCTTCAGATGGCGGATCGTCGCGGTGGGGATGTCCTCCGTCAGTCCGCCCCATAGGGTCTGGAGGTTGGGGAAGCGGTCCTGGGGCCGCTTGCTCATGAGGCGGTGGATGGCGTCCTGGAGGGTCCGCGGCAGGTCGGGCCGGGCCTCCGCCAGGGGGCGCGGCTCGTCCCGGGTGACGGCGTAGAGCGTGTCCACGAGGCTGGCCCGCAGGAAGGGATGGGTGCCCGTGGCCAGCTCGTAGAGCACCACGCCGAGGCTGAACTGGTCCGACTGGCCGGTGAGGGCCTGTCCGTTGGCCTGCTCGGGGCTCATGTAGGCGGGGGTGCCCTGGGAGTAGCCGGGCGCCGTGCGCTCCACCAGGGTGGTGTGGTGCGACGTCGCACCCACGGGCAGGTCGTCGCCCCCCCGGCGCGCGATGCCGAAGTCCAGGATCTTGAGCTGGCCGTCCTCCGTGAGCAGGAGGTTCTCGGGCTTGATGTCCCGGTGGACGATGCCCTTCTGGTGGGCGTGCCAGAGCGCCGACGCCGCCTGCCGGGCCAGGGCATGGAGATCGGCTGGCTCCATGGGGGGCCCCACGAGGGAACGCAGGGTGCTGCCCTCCACCAGCTCCATGGCGATGTAGGGCAGGCCGTCCACCTCGCCCGCGTCGTAGATGTGGGCGATGTTCGGATGGTTCAGCTGGCAGGCCAGCTTGGCCTCGCCGATGAGGGCCCGGCGCCGGATGTCATCGGCGTCCTTGAGGATCTTGAGGGCGACCTCCCGCTCCAGGCGCAGGTCCAGGGCCTTCCAGACCTCGCCCATGGCCCCTTCGCCGAGGCGGGCCAGCAGACGGTAGGAACCGAAGTGCGAGGAGTCGGGGGACAAGGGCCTGCCTGTGCGAGTGGGCCATTGTATCCGTCACCACCCCTGAGTGGACCGGGAAGGCGCTTGACCCCGGATCTCGACATATCGAGAATCGAACCCGAGGCCGACCATGCCCGTTCCCGATCTCGAAGCCGCCCTCACCGGCGCCCGCCTCGTGGAGGAGGCCGGAGCCCTCCTCACCCATGGCGGCGACCCCGAGGCCATGGTGGGCCACGCCTTCGAGCGCCTGGGCGAGCTGGTCCCCTTCGACCTGGCCACCGTACTGCTCCGCGAGGGCGACGGCCTGCGCGTGGCCCACGCCATCGGCCCCCTCGCCACCCCCGCCCTGGCCGGAGCCCACATCCCCGTGCGCGGCAACCCACGGCTCATCAGCGCCCTGAAGCCGCGTTCCCGCCCCGCCACCTTCGAGGAGGAGGATCCCGGCGAGGACACCTTCCACGGCCTGCTGGAGATGCCCCACGGACACAGCTGCCTGGTGGCGCCCCTGCGCAGCCGGGGGGAGACCTTCGGCCTGATGACGCTCGACGCCATGGTGTGCCGCCAGTACCCGGAGAGCGTGCTCCACCACGTGGGCGTCTTCGCCTCGCTGCTGGCCCTGGGGCTCAAGCAGGCCGAGCACCTGGCCCGGCTGGCGGAACGGGAGCGCAGCCTGGCCGAGGAGGTGAGCTACTTCCGGGAGGTCCAGCGCCGGGACGTGCTGCAGGAACCCCTGCGCGCCGGCAGTCCCGCCATGCGGGGCATCCTGGACCAGCTCGGGCAGGTGGCCGCCACCACCACCACGGTGCTCATCACCGGCGAGACGGGCACCGGCAAGGAGAAGGTGGCCCAGACGCTCCACCACCTCTCGCCCCGCCGAGAGAAGCCCTTCATCAAGGTGAACTGCAGCACCCTCCCCGCGAACCTCATCGAATCGGAGCTCTTCGGCCACGTGAAGGGCGCCTTCAGCGGCGCCGCCGCCGCCCGCAAGGGGCGCTTCGAGCTGGCGGACGGGGGCACCCTCTTCCTCGACGAGATCGGCGACCTGCCCCTGGACCTCCAGCCCAAGCTGCTGCGGGCCATCCAGGAGCGGGAGATCGATCCCCTGGGTTCGGAGAAGCCCCGCCGGGTGGATGTCCGCCTGGTGGCCGCCACCCACGTGGACCTGGCCCGGGCCGTGGCCGAAGGCCGCTTCCGGGAGGACCTGTTCTACCGGCTGAACGTGTTCCCCCTGCACCTCCCGCCGCTGCGGGAGCGGACGGGGGACATCGCCGCCCTGGCCGAGGGCTTCCTGGAGCGCTTCGCCCGCGAGAATCGCCGCCCTCCCCTCGCCATCCCGCCCGCCGTGCGGGAGCAGCTGGAGGCCTATTCCTGGCCGGGCAACGTGCGGGAGCTCCAGAACGTGCTGGAGCGGGCGGCCATCCTCTCGACGGGCCGCGAGCTGCGCCTGCCGCCCGGGGCCCTGCCCGCGCGCACGGGCGGCGGGAACCGCCCCATCCCCACCTGGGAGGCCCAGGAACGCGCCTACCTGGAGCGGCTGCTGCGCCATACGGACGGCAAGATCTCCGGCGCCGACGGGGCCGCCGCCCTGGCGGCGCTGGCCCCCTCCACCCTGCTCTCCCGCCTGGAGAAGCTGGGCCTGCGGCCGAAGGACTTCCGCGGGGCGTGATAGCGTAGAAGTCCCCCCCTCGGAGCCAGGCATGAGCGAGACTCCCGCTCCCTTCGAACCCATCCCCCTGGCGGAACCCCCCGCCCCACCGGCACCTCCCGCGCCGCCGATCTGGGAACCGCCGCCCATGGTGGCGCC
>JAJYBX010000363.1 GCA_021778785.1 Acidobacteriota bacterium | reverse complement strand
CTCCAACAGGCCCAGGACACCCTGCTGCGGACCGAGCGCATGAACACGCTGGCCTTGATGGGCGCGGGGCTGGCCCACGACCTCAACAACCTGCTGAGCGCCATGAAGAGCTCCGCCGAGCTGGCGGCCATGAACCTGGAGGAGGGCACCCCTCCGGAGCCCCGGGACCTCCTGCGGATCGTCAGCACGGCTGACCGCGCGGCCACCCTCACCCGGCGGCTCATGGGCTTCGTGCGCCGGGAGGCCGAGGAGATGGAACCCACGGACCTGGGCGGCGAGGTGCGGAACATGGAGGCGACCCTCCGGCTGCTGCTCCCCAGGCCCGTGGAGCTGCGCATCCGGGTGGCGCCGGAGGAGGCCCTGGTGGTGCGGAGCTCCCGCCTGCGGCTGGAGCAGATGCTCGTGAACCTCGCGGCCAACGCCGCGGACGCCATGCCGGAGGGCGGGATCCTCGCCATCCACGCGGGTCCCGCCGGGACGGACGCCGGCCTGGCCCTCCTCGAGGTGTCCGACACCGGCACCGGGATGCCGCCGGAGGTCCTGGAACGCATCTTCGAACCCTTCTTCACCACCAAGCCGCCCGGGAAGGGCACGGGCCTGGGGCTGCCCTCCCTCAAGGCCATGGTGGAAGAGGCGGAAGGCCGGCTCGAGGTGGAGAGCGAGCCCGGACGGGGCACCCGCTTCCGCATCCTCCTGCCCCGGGTGTCATGAATTGAATTCATGGCACAAGTGAATCGAATGAATTCGATTCGAGAAGGGAAGGGCGGTACAACGGTCTCAGGAGGAGAGGCCATGAATGAGGTCCTGAGGTCGCTTGGCATGTCGGACATCAATCCCGGGGGGTTCGCCGGGACCTGGGAGGGCAGTGGGAAGGCGCAGACCGTGGTGTCTCCCATCCACGGGGAGAAGCTGGCCACGGTCACGAACGTCACCCCGGCCGAATTCGAGGCTGTGGTGGCCAAGTGCCACAAGGCCTGGGAGTCCTGGAAGCTGGTGCCCGCGCCCAAGCGCGGCGAGGTGGTCCGGGCGCTGGGCGACGAGCTGCGGCGCAACAAGGAGGCCCTGGCCATGCTCGTGACCCTCGAGATGGGCAAGACCCTGCGCGAGGGCCTGGGCGAGGTGCAGGAGATGATCGACATCTGCGACCTGGCCGTGGGGATGTCCCGCCAGCTCTACGGCCTCACCATGCCCAGCGAGCGGCGCCAGCACCGCATCCAGGAGCAGTGGCACCCCCTCGGCGTGGTGGGCGTCATCACCGCCTTCAACTTCCCCGTGGCCGTGTGGAGCTGGAACACCGCCCTCGCCCTCGTCTGCGGCGACACGGTGCTGTGGAAGCCCTCCAGCAAGACCCCGCTCACGGCCATCGCGTGCATCAAGATCGCCGAGAAGGTGCTGCGCGACTTCGGCTTCGACCCCGCCATCTGCAGCCTGGTCATCGGCAAGGGCAGCGAGATCGGCGACCTCATCAACACCGATCCCCGCGTGGCCCTGGTCTCCTACACCGGCTCCGTCCCCGGCGGCCGCCACGTCGGCAAGCTGGTCCAGGAGCGCTTCGGCCGCCACATCCTCGAGC
Source organism: Acidobacteriota bacterium (assembly GCA_021778785.1). GTDB lineage: Bacteria > Acidobacteriota > Holophagae > Holophagales > Holophagaceae > Geothrix. Next base: position 1,454 of record JAJYBX010000363.1, on the reverse strand, counting down.
TGGGCGGCAACGGCGCCGTCATCGTGAGCGACAAGGCGGATCTGGATATCGCCCTGCGTTCCATCTACTTCGGCGCCATCGGCACGTCGGGCCAGCGCTGCACCACCACCCGCCGCGTCATCGTCCACGAGGCCGTGGCCGAGACCTTCAAGGCCCGGTTGCTGGATCTCTACCGGAAGACCCCCATCGGCGACCCCCGCGAGCACAAGTCCTTCATGGGCCCCCTGGTGGACCAGGGCGCCATCGAGACCATGCTGGCCGCCATCGAGACCGTGAAGGCCCAGGGCGGGAAGGTGCTCTACGGCGGCGAGAAGCTGAACCACCCGGGCGGATGCTACATCACCCCCTGCCTCGTGGAGGTCCCCGGCAACCTGCCCATCGTGAAGGAGGAGACCTTCGCGCCGGTGCTCTACGTCATGACCTACAGGACCATCGAGGAGGCCATCGCCCTCCAGAATGGCGTCACCCAGGGCCTCTCCAGCGCCATCATCACCAACGACCAGCGCGAGAGCGAGCTGTTCCTCTCCGCGGCCGGCAGCGACTGCGGCATCGCCAACGTGAACACGGGCACCAGCGGCGCCGAGATCGGGGGCGCCTTCGGCGGCGAGAAGGAGACCGGCGGCGGCCGCGAGAGCGGCTCCGACGCCTGGAAGGCCTACATGCGCCGCCAGACCAGCGCCATCAACTTCAGCGGCAAGGTCGAGCTGGCCCAGGGCATCACGCTCGATTTCTGAGACCCTTCCGGATCTGCAGGTCCGCGGCGCCCGGCCGCGGGCCTGCGACCCGCGGGTAGAATTGATCCCATCGAAGTCGTCTTGGAGGCGAACCCATGTCCCTAGGCATTTTTAAAGTCCCCCACCCCATCAACGAGCCCGTGAAGGGCTATGCGCCCGGGTCGCCGGAACGGGCCAGCCTCTCGGCCAAGGTCCGGGAGATGGCCGCCCAGAAGATCGAGATCCCGCTCATCATCGGCGGGAAGGAGATCCGCACCGGCAAGCTGGGCAAGGCCGTCATGCCCCACGACCATGGCCACATCCTGGCGGATGTGCACCTGGGCGGCGAGGCCGAGGTGAAGCTGGCCGTCGAGGCCGCCGCCAAGGCCAAGGCGGAGTGGGCCGCCATGCCCTGGGAGGCGCGGGTTTCGATCTTCCTCAAGGCCGCCGACCTGCTGGCCGGCCCGTACCGCGACGTGCTGAACGCCGCCACCATGCTCGGCCAGAGCAAGACCTGCCACCAGGCCGAGATCGACAGCGCCTGCGAGCTGGTGGACTTCTACCGCTTCAACAGCTTCTACTACGAGCAGATCCTCCGCGAACAGCCGGAGAGCCTGCCGGGCATGTGGAACCGCCTGGAGCACCGGCCCCTGGAGGGCTTCGTCTTCGCGGTGACGCCCTTCAACTTCACCTCCATCGCCGGCAACCTGCCCACCGCCCCCGCCCTCGTGGGCAACACCG
>JAJYBX010000362.1 GCA_021778785.1 Acidobacteriota bacterium | reverse complement strand
CGACCGCTGGCGGGACTATCGCGGGCTCGAGGTCTCCCGCCGCCCCTACGTCCTGAACGTGCAGGCCGCTGCCGCCTTCGAATTCCGCCGCCAGATCGCCAAGCTCGGGAAGCCCGTGGACCGCGACGAGTGGCACATGACGCCCCAGACCAACAACGCCTACTACGATCCCAGCATGAACGAGATCGTGCTGCCGGCGGGCATCCTGCAGCCGCCCTTCTTCGACGAGAAGGCCGACGACGCCTCCAACTACGGCGCCCTGGCCTCCACCATCGGCCACGAGCTGACCCACGGCTTCGACGACCAGGGCCGCCAGTACGACTGGCAGGGCAACCTCAAGGACTGGTGGACCGAGGACGACGCGAAGCGCTTCGAGGCCCGCGCCGAGCACATCGTGAAGCAGTACGACGCCTTCGAGGTGCTCCCCGGCCTGCACATCAACGGCAAGCAGACCCTCGGCGAGAACATCGCCGACATCGGCGGCCTGCGCGTCTCCTACGAGGCCTTCAAGCTGGCCACCAAGGGGAAGGATCTGAAGCCCATCGACGGGTTCACGCCGGACCAGCGGTTCTTCATCGCCTTCGCCCAGGGCTGGCGCACCAACCAGCGGCCGGAGGCCCTGCGCCTGGGCGTCACCACCGACGTCCACTCTCCCGTGCGGTGGCGGGTGATCGGCCCCGTGGCCGACTTCCCGGAATTCCGGAAGGCCTTCGGCTGCGCCGCGCCCCCCGCAGGCCAGGCCCGCACCGCCATCTGGTAGGCCCCCCGGGCATCTGTGACCAAAGGCCGCCCCGGATCCGGGGCGGCCTTTTCTACACTGGATCCAGGCCACCGGCCCGTCCCCAGGGAGTCCCATGCGCATCCGCCCCCTCGCCCTCCTCGCCGTCCTCCTCGTCGCGGGCACGGCGCTGGACGCCTGCACGAACCTGCTCATCACCAAGGGCGCGAGCAAGGACGGCTCGACCATGATCACCTACGCCGCCGACAGCCACACGCTCTACGGCGAGCTCTACTTCAAGCGCGGCGGCGCCCACCTGCCCACCGAGATGCGCGACATCGTGGAGTGGGACACGGGCAAGTTCCTGGGGCGCATCCCCGAGGCCCCGGTGACCTACACCCGCGTGGGCAACATGAACGAGCACCAGCTCGCCATCGCCGAGACCACCTTCGGCGGGCGGAAGGAGCTGCAGGTCCCCAGCGGCATCGTGGACTACGGCAGCCTCATCTACATCGCCCTGGAACGGGCGAAGACCGCCCGCGAAGCCATCGAGGTGATGACGACCCTGGCGGAGACCTACGGCTACGCCTCCGAGGGGGAGAGCTTCTCCATCGCGGATCCCAACGAGGCCTGGATCCTCGAGATGATCGGCAAGGGCAAGGGCCGGAAGGGCGCCCTGTGGGTGGCCTACCGGCTGCCGGACGGCACCATCAGCGCCCACGCCAACCAGTCGCGCATCCGCCAGTTCCCGCTCAACGACCCGAAGAACGCGCTCTACAGCAGGGACCTCATCCCCTTCGCCCGGGAGCACGGCTGGTTCAAGGGGAACGACAAGGACTTCAGCTTCGCGGACACCTACGCCCCCCTCAGCTTCGGTGCCCTGCGCTTCTGCGAGGCCCGGGTCTGGAGCCTGTTCCGCCGGGCCGCCCCGAGCCAGGATCTTCCCATCGACTACGTGAAGGCTGTGAAGGGCGCCAAGCCCCTGCCCCTCTGCATCAAGCCCGACCACAAGCTGGACGTGCGCGATGCCATGGAGCTCATGCGCGACCACTTCGAGGGCACCGAGTTCGACATGACGAAGGACGTGGGCGCCGGCCCCTTCGCCTCGCCCTACCGCTGGCGGCCCATGACCTGGAAGCTGGACGGCCAGGAGTACCTGCACGAACGGGCCATCAGCACCCAGCAGACGGGCTTCTCCTTCGTGGCCCAGTCCCGCGCCTGGCTGCCGGATCCCGTGGGCGGCGTCCTCTGGTTCGGCGTGGATGACACCTACACCACCTGCTACGTGCCCATCTCCTGCGGCGTCCAGGCCCCGCCCCACGCCTTCGCCGAGGGCACCGGGGATTTCAATTCGTTCAGCTGGGACAGCGCCTTCTGGACCTTCAACTTCGTGAGCAACTACACCTATACCCGCTGGAGCGACATGATCCAGGACGTGCAGAAGGTGCAGCGTGAGTTCGAGGGCCGCTTCACCGCCGGGCAGCCCGACGTGGACCGCCGCGCCCTCGCCCTCTACAAGGAGGACCCGGGCCTGGCGAAGGACTACCTGACGAAGCGGGCCGCGGAGGCCACCGCCGAGGTGGTGGCCCGCTGGCAGAAGCTGGGCCAGTTCCTCATCTGGAAGTACCTCGACGGCAACGTGCGCGACGAGAAGGGCAAGGTCACCTTCCCGCGCTACCCCGACGCCTGGTACCGCCGCATCGTGAAGGACCATGGCCCCGTCATCGAGATGAAGAAGGTGGAGGGAATGGCGGCGGACGAGGAGTAGCGGGAGCCGGTTCCTTCCCCCCCGCCGCCGGCCCGCCAAGGGATCGGAACCGCTCGCCGGAGAGGCCCGGACCTCGTGCCGAAGGTCACCCTCCCCGCGGGCGGGGCCCCGTGGATAATGGCAGGTCCTCCGAGGTCCCCATGCACCGCCCCGATCCCCATTCCTTCTACGAGTCCTCCCAGCCGAAGACCCGACGGCTGCGGCTGAAGTTCGGGGTGGATTTCGAGCGGAAGCGGATCGAGGGCGAGGCCACGCTGGAGTTCGGGGACGCCGTGCAGGGCGACCTGGACCTGGACACCAAGGGGCTGGAGATCCTCTCGGTGAAAGTGCCCGGCCAGGGCCCCATCCCCTGGTCGCTGGGCGACGAGGACGCCATCCTGGGCCGCCGCCTACGCCTGGCGCTGCCCGCGGGCACCCGGGAGGTGGCCGTCCAGTACCTCACCTCGCCGGAGGCCATGGCCCTGCAGTGGCTGGACCCCGAGCAGACCGAGGGCAAGCAGGCCCCCTACCTGTTCAGCCAGTGCCAGCAGATCCATGCCCG
>JAJYBX010000361.1 GCA_021778785.1 Acidobacteriota bacterium | reverse complement strand
CCCTCGCCCTCCATGTTCCTGGGCGACCCCGTCTCGCCGTTGCGCTGGGCCCTGGAGCTCTGCGGCGCGGCCTTCGCCACCCTCCAGGCCACCGGTGACCGCCTGGGGCTCATCGTGCCCGGGGATGGCCGCACGCCCGCCCTGCGCATCGCGCCGAAGCGTGGGCGCGTCCACGGGCTCCGCCTCCTGGAGACCCTGGTGGAACGCGGCCCGTCGATGCCCACCGAAGCCGCCTGGCGGGAGGCCCTGGGGCGCTGGGGCGAGCACGGCAAGGGGCACCGGCTCTGGCTCTTCAGCAACGGGGCGGGCCTGCAGGGCCTCGCGCCCCTCCTCAAGCCCCTGGCGGCGCGGCATCGCGTGGTCTGGTTCCAGCCCACCGAACCCCGCAGCCGATGGTCCGTGGACTGGCCGGATCCCGGCTTCGCCCCCACCATCGAACGCCAGCCCTGGGACCTGGCGGAGGATCCCGTGATGAAGCTCAACGCCTGGCTGCGGGCGGGGGGCGCATGACTGGAGGAGGTTCCAGCCCACGCCCAGGCCTGCTCGAATTTCGCGGGCGAAATTCGAGTTATGGAAAGGCCATGGTGATGGTCGCTGTCTCCTGGCTGGGTGCTGGCGCAGCGCCGGTCTGGAAGGCGCCACCGCACCTGAAGCTGGGCGAACTCCAGACCCTGGAACTCCGGGAGGAGGATCCGGCGAAACCCGCCCCCGGCCGCCCGGCCCTGGAGGATCGCCTGGGGCCCCTCCACCTCCGGGCGGTGGAGCCGCTGCCGGACGGCCGCGGCTGGCGCCTCCAGGTGCAGGCCTTCACGCCCGGGACGGCCGTGGTGCCGCCCCTGGATCTGGGCGACGGCCAGCGCAGCCCGGAGCTGAAGCTCGACGTGCCCCGCACCATCCCCTTCGGAGGGCCCTGGGTGGGCTACGGCGGGGGCAATGACGACCTCCTCCCGGCCATCCCCTTCCCCTGGGCCTGGGCCAGCCTGCCGCTCCTCCCGTTCCTGGGGCTCGGGGCCTGGCTCGTGCTGCGCTGGCGCCGGAGCCGGGGCAAGCGGCGGCTCCATCACGCCATCCACGTCTTCCGCCGCCACTGGCCGCCGCGGCCGGTGGACCGCGCGACCCTGGACGCGGCCCATGCCCTGGGCCGCGATCTGCTGGCGGCGCGGTTCGGCGAAGGCGCCCGGGCCTGGGGGCCGGCCGACTTCAGGGCCCTGAACCTCGGGCCCTGGGACCAGTGGGTGCTGAGCCTCGACGCGGCCCGGTTCGGGCACACCCAGCCGCCCTTCCCCGGCGCGGAGCCCCTGGTCGCGGCCCTGGATGCCCGCGGCACCCTGCCCAAGGGGGGCCGATGATCGCCTTCCGCGAGCCCCTCCTGCTGATCCTGGTGCCGCCGCTCCTGGTGTGGGCGTGGCGGGTGGTCTACCGCTGGGGCATTCCCCACTCCAAGCCCTCCGGCCGCCTGGCGCGCCTCAGCTCCCACTGGCTGCCGGTGCTGCTGGCCCTCTGCCTGGGCCTGGCCGCGGCCGGCCCCGAGTGGCGGACGAATGTGCGGGGCATGGCCCCCGTGGTGGATTTCGCCGTGGTGCTGGACGGCAGCAGCAGCATGCGCATCCTCGACCAGCCGGACGAGGACCGCTGGCACGCCGCCCGGCGGCTCCTGGCCCAGTTCGTCCTGAAGCGGCCCGACGACCGCTTCGCCCTGATCCTCTTCAGCGCCCATCCCGTCACCCTCAGCCCGCTCACCTCGGACCACATGCGCCTGCTGCGCATGCTGGCACGGCTCGACCTCGACAGCCGCGACGACGGCACCGCCATCGGCTCGGCCCTCATGACCGCCGTGCGGCGCCTGGAGGACAGCCCGGCCCGGTCCCGGGTGATCCTGCTCATCACGGACGGATCGCAGAACCGGGGCCGCGTCACCCCCCAGGAGGCGGCGGCGGAGGCCCACCAGAACGGCATCCGCATCCACACGGTCGCCCTGGGCCACAGCGGGGAGAGCCTCGTGCCCATCGAGGGCGGCGGCTTCGCCCGGCTCCATGTCGACGTGGACCACGAGGCCCTGAAGCAGGTGGCCCAGGCCACCGGCGGCGAGGCCTTCAGCGCCGAGGATCCCGGCGGCCTGGCCCGCAGCCTGGCCGCCGTGAACCAGCTGGAGAAGACCATCCTGCCCGTGGATCCCCCCACCGAAGGCCAGCCCCTCGCCCAGTGGTTCCTCCTCGCCGCGGCGATCCTCGCCCTGCCCCTCGCCGCCGACCTCGCCTTCAAGCGCGGGAAGCCCCGGCCCGCCTGGGTGGAGGGACCATGAACCTCCCCTTCACCCACCCCTGGATCCTCCTGCCCGCGGGCCTGCTGGCCCTGGCGGCGGTGGGCTTCGGCGCCTTCGCGCAGCTGCGGCCGGGCCTGGGGGTGCGGGTGGTGGGACAGCGACCGGCCTGGCAGGGCCTGGGCATGGCCCTGATGCTGGCGGGCCTGGGCCTCGGACTGGCGGAACCGCGCTGGGGCCTGCCGGACTTCCCGCGGCTCACGGTCCACGTGGTGCTGGACGCCAGCCGCTCCATGACCGTGCCCGATGCCGGCAGCCGCAGCCGCTGGGACGCCGCCGTAGGCGCCCTGGACCGCATCTGGTCCCGGCCCCAGCCGGGCCTGCGCTGGAGCCTGGACCTGCTCACGGGCGACGACATCCCCCTCCAGCCACCGGGGGAGGACCGCACCCTGCTCCGCGAATCGCTCCGGGCGGTCACCCCGGGGGACGTGGGCTCCCCGGGCACGAGCCTGGGCCGCGGGCTGCCCCAGGTGGCCGCCCAGGCGGACCGCGAAGGTCCCGAGGTAATCCTGCTCCTCAGCGACGGCGAGGAGACCTGGGAGACGCCGGAGGCCGCCCTGGCCCGCGCCTCGGAAGCCCTGAAGAAGGCCAGGCTCCCCCTCTACGCCCTGGTCTTCGGCGACGGCCGGCCCCACCCCGTGCCGCCCCGCCCGGCCCCCGCGGCCGAGGGCGGTGCCACCCCGGCGGCCCCGGTCCCCGCGCCGGCCGCCGCAC
>JAJYBX010000360.1 GCA_021778785.1 Acidobacteriota bacterium | reverse complement strand
CCCTCCGGGAGCTTCCATGCCCTTCATCAACGCCACCCAGGTCCGCGCCGGGATGATCGTCAATTTCGAGAACGAGCTCTGCCGCGTCATCAGCGTCGAGCACCAGACGCCCGGCAACCTGCCGGCCCGCGTGGTGGTGAAGATGAAGCGCCTGAAGGACGGCATCAACCGCGAGAACCGCTTCGGCAGCGCCGACAAGGTGGACAAGGCCAGCCTCGAGCAGCACATGCTCGAGTACCTCTACGAGGACGGGGATCACCTCGTCTTCATGAACAACGAGACCTACGAGCAGATGGAAGTGAGCAAGGAGATCCTGGGCGACGACCTGGTCTTCCTCGAGCCCAACATGCAGGTCGAGATCGAGTTCTACGAGGGCCAGCCCATGAGCGCGACCCTGCCGGCCTCCGTGGTGCTGGAGATCGTGGAGACCGATCCCGTCATGAAGAACGCCAACGCCACCGGCTCCTACAAGCCCGCCAAGCTGGACAACGGCATCACCGTGGGCGTCCCCCCCTACATGGAGGCGGGACAGAAGATCCGTGTGAACACGGTGGACCGCACGTTCATGGAGCGGGTGAAGTAGCTGCCCGGGCGATCGCCGGAGAGGCCTTGCGTATCGCCGAAGGCGATGCCAAGAGGATCCGTGTGAACACGGTGGACCGCACGTTCATGGAGCGGGTGAAGTAGACTCCCTGATCCCCTGATTCCGGCCCCGGTTGGCTTCCGCCTCCGGGGTCGTTTTTATTGCAAGTCGCGGATCCGGAATTGCTGCAAAACCGTGCAGATATTCATTACCTCGGCGTCCTCTGCGTGACAGTAGTCACAGGAACGGCGGTTTTGTGCGATAACGTTGCTGTTGGTTCCTGTCGCGTCCTGGAGTCCCATGCCCCAAGCAGTCCTCAATCTACGAAGGATCGAGTTCCTGGCGGGCCTGCCCATGGCGGCCGCCGAGGAGTTGGCCGGCATCGCCGAGATGCGCCGCTTCCCCGACGGGGCGCGTGTCTACACACAGGGTGACCAGATCTCGGGCGTGTACGTGGTGGTGAAGGGGGGCCTGAAGGTCTTCCGCACGGATGGACGCGGTCGTGTGCAGGTGCTCCAGTTCCTCAAGGTGGGGGACTGCGTGGGCGAGGTGCCGGTCTTCGATGGCGTGCCCATCGCCTCCAGCGCCGAGTCCCATGGGGAGACCGAGTGCTGGCTCATCCCCTCGGCGCCCCTCCGCCAGGTGGTCCACCGCCATCCCGAAGTGGCCGAGATGCTCATCCAGCACTTCGCCGCCAAGGTGCGCCATCTCGTCACCCTGGTGGAGACCCTGAGCCTCCACAGTGTCCCCGAGCGCGTGGCCCAGCTGCTCATCGAGGCCCACGAGGCCAATCCGTCCCGCTCCATCGTGGAGTTCCAGGAGACGCAGGAGGATCTGGCCCAGTGCATCGGGGCCAGCCGCGAGGCCTTCAGCCGCGCCCTGCGCCTGCTCACGGACCTGGGCCTCATCCAGAGCACGTTCCCGGTGGTGCGCATCCTGGACCTGGGCAAGCTGCAGCGGTACGCCAAGGGCTGAGCCCGGCTCCAAAACGCTGCGCATTTTGGAGATAGGGGAAGATTTTTTTCTACCTCCAAATCGCCGCAGGTGATTTGGAGCAGGGGCTACACCACCGTCAGGTAGCGGGTCTTCGCGCCCGCCTCCAGGCCCCCGGGCTCGATCCAGGCGCAGGCGTCGGCCTGGGCGAGGGTGACGAGGTCGCCGGACCCCTTGCTGGGCAGCGGATGGAGGTCGCCGTCCTGCAGGCGGCAGGGATGCAGCAGCGGGCGGTCGCCCTTGTTCTTCACCCGGGCCGCGAGCGTCGCCGATCGCCAGGGATCCGGCGGGCGCAGGCCCTGCAGCCGCGCCAGGGCCACGGGCAGGAAGAGCTGGGCGTTGAGGTAGGCCGAGACCGGGTTCCCCGGCAGGCCGAGGATGAGTCGCTCGCCCAGCAGGGCCGCCAGCATGGGCTTGCCGGGCTTGAGGCGGATGCGGTGGAAGAGGATGCGGGCGCCCAGGCTGGCCAGCACGGAGGGCAGGTGGTCGTGCTCGCCCATGCTCACGCCGCCGGAGGTGAGCAGGATGGGGGCGCCGTCGGGCGCCTGCAGGGCCTTGGCCAGGGCCTCGGGATCGTCCGGCAGCGAGGGGCGTCGGCGCACCTCGGCGCCCAGGGCATGGGCCAGGGCCGCCAGCATGGGGCCGTTGGAATCGCGGATCTGGTGAGGCGCGGGGTCCGCCACCAGCTCATCCCCGGTGGAGGCCACGTCCACCCGGAGGCGCAGGGGGGCGGCCACCGGCAGGCCCACCTGGGCCCGCAGGCCTGTGGCTGCCGCCGTGGGCGGGGCGCCCGCGGGCAGGAGCAGGTCGCCGGCCCGGGCCTGCTCGCCGCGGGGGCGCACGTGGTCGCCGGGTTCGGGATCCACGCGGATCTGGGCCGCGCCGTCCGACTCGGAGAGCTGCTCCACGGGCACGATGGCGTCCGCGCCCGGGGGCAGGGCCGCGCCGGTCATGATGCGCACGCAGGTGCCGGACGCCACCCGGAAGGCCGCCGGATCATCCCCGGCGAAGAGGGTGCCCAGGATGCGGCGCGGGGCCCGGCCGTCCGCGGCGCGGAGGGCCACGCCGTCCATGGCCGCGCGGTCCGCCGCCGGGTCGTCGCGGTCCGCGCGCACCTCAGCCGAGGGCGGCGCCGGCAGGGCCTCCCAGAGGCGGCGCAGGGCCTCCTCGAGGGGCAGCAGGTCCGGGTGGTCGCAGCTCATGGCCATGCCCCGATGCTACTCCCGGACTGGATTCCCCTCCGTGACGAGGGTCTCCACCCCCGCGAGGAGCGGGCCCAGCCCCTGGCCGAAGCGGGCCGCGGCCACCCAGTCCAGATCCGGGGGGAGGCCGCCCAGGATGCGGGCCAGCCGCGCCCGCTGGCCCGGCGGGGGCGCGGCCAGGGCCCGGGGGGCTTCGAGTCGCAGGACCGAGGTCGGCTCGGCGAGGTCCGGGAGCCAGCGCCGCAGGGCCGCGTCCACG
>JAJYBX010000359.1 GCA_021778785.1 Acidobacteriota bacterium | reverse complement strand
TCCAGGACCTTGATGCCCTCGAGGATCCGCGGGCTCATGCCTTCCCCCTCGCGGTGATGGGTCCGGTCTTGTAGACGCAGCCCGGCAGCTCGCGGCCGAAGAAGGCGGCGACCTCCTGGGCGACGCCCACCAGGGCACCGATGTCGATGTCGGCCCGCTGGCCGTTGCGCTGGAGGCCGTGGACGAGATCCTCCGTGGCCACGTTCCCCGCGGCGACCTTGGTGAAGGGACAGCCCCCGAGGCCGCCGAAGCTGGTCTCGATCGCGGAGACGCCCGCATCCAGGGCTGCATAGACGCTGGCCATCCCCAGGCCGTAGGTGTTGTGGATGTGGGCGGTGACCTCGGCGGAGGGATCCAGCTCCCGCACGCACCGGATGTAGCGCCGGACCTGGGCCGGGTGGGCATGGCCCGCGGTGTCCGCCAGGCTGATGCTGTGCAGCCCGGCCTCCAGGTAGGCCTCCACGATGGCCCGGACGCGGTCGAAGGGGATCTCCCCCTCGAAGCCGCAGCCGAAGGCGCTCTGCACACTGACCTGGACGCGCCGGCCGGCCTTCTGGGCCGCCTGGGCCATGGCCACGATGCGGCCCGTGGCCTCCTCCGTGCTCATGCCGGTGTTCTTCAGGCTGTGGGTGCCCGAGGCGGAGACCCCCATGCAGACGAGCCCGACCCCCACCTCCAGGGCCCGCTCCAGGCCCTTCTCGTTGAGCACGAGGCCCGAGAAGGTGGCCGGGTGGGACTCTCCGGCCAGGATGCGGAACAGCTCGTCCGTGTCCGCCATCTGGGGCAGCTTGTCGCCCCGGACGAAGGACCCCACCTGGATGATGTCCACGCCGGAATCCGCCGCCCGGCGGATCCAGTCCAGCTTCACGGCCGTCGGTACCACCTGTTTCTCGGCCTGCAGGCCATCGCGGGGGCCGACTTCGTGGATGAGGATCCGTTTCATGGCCGGCCTCAGAGCTTCCTGGCGATCGCCTCGCCCATGTCGAGGGTCGTGGCGCTGCCGCCCATGTCGTAGGTGCGGACCTTCCCTTCGGCGATGACGGCGGCCACGGCCTTCTCCAGGCGCGTGCCCTTCTCCGTCTCGCCCAGCCAGTCCAGCATCATCTTGGCGGCGAGGATGGTGGCGATGGGGTTCACCTTGTACTGCCCGGCGTATTTGGGCGCGCTGCCGTGGCTGGGCTCGAAGACCGCCAGCTTCTCGCCGATGTTGCCGGAGCAGCCGAAGCCCAGGCCGCCCACCATCTGGGCCGCCAGGTCGCTGATGATGTCGCCGAAGAGATTCGTGGCCACCATCACGCCGTAGTTCTTCGGGTTCTTGAGCATCCACATGGTGATGGCGTCCACATTGGCGTCATCCATGGCGATGCCGGGGTACTCCTTGGCGATGCGCTTGCCGGTTTCCAGGAACATGCCCTCCGTGGCGCGCACCACGTTCGCCTTGTGGATGACGGTCACCTTGGGATAGCCGAAGGTCTTCGCGTACTCGAAGGCGGCGCGGATGATGCGGTCGCAGCCCTTCCTGGTGTTCACCTTGCAGGTGATGGCGAACTCGTCCCCGGGCAGGTCGGCGAAATGGCCGAAGGGCTTGCTGTGGGCCTTCAGCACGGCCTTCACTTCGTCAGGCACGGGACTGAACTCCACGCCGGCGTAGAGGTCCTCGGTGTTCTCACGGAACACCACCATGTCGATGCCGTCCTGGTAGTTCAGGGGGTTGCCGGGGTAGGCCCTGCAGGGGCGGAGACAGGTGTAGAGGTCGAACATCTGGCGCATGCGGACGATGGGGCTCCGGTACACGAGCCCCTTGCCCTTCAGCTCGGGCACCAGTTCGGCCTCGGCGTCCTTCACGGGCTTGGAGGTGATGGCGCCGAACATGGCGGCATGGCTGTTCTTCAGCAGATCGATGGTGCGCTGGGGGAAGGCCTCGCCCTCCCTGCACCAGAATTCCCAGCCGATGTCGCCGTGGGTGTAGGCGGCATCGAACTTCAGGGCATCGAGGCAGATCCTCGCCGCCTCCATGACCTCCACGCCCACGCCGTCACCGGGCAACCACGCGATGTTGAACTGGCTCATGTAGGGATCTCCTGGCGGACAGGTGGACACGGCTGCCCAGGCGGGGCGGCCGGGATATGATGACGTCCAGGGGGTTTTTAGGCCCTGACCGCCGTCACAACTGCCCCGGATCACCAGGGAAAAGCGGAATTCGCTGTACGAACCGTCAAATCCAGGTCACTTGCAGGCCAGCCAGCTCCCACCCGTCCTGACTTCCGCCGCCAGCTTCACCCCCAGGGCACCCAGGTCATCGGCGCCCTCCATGGCCTCCTTCAGCAGTGCGGTCGCACGGTCCACTTCCTCCGGCGGCGCCTCCATCAGCAGCTCATCGTGGACCTGCAGCAGGAGCCGCGCCTTCAGTCCCGAGGCCGCCAGGGCGCGGTGGAGGCGCACCATGGCCCGGCGCATGAGATCCGCCGCCGTGCCCTGCACGATGGTGTTCACGGCCTCGCGCAAAGCGGCATTCTGATCATTCCGGTTCGAGCTTCCGAGATCCGTGATCCGACGGATCCTCCCCCAGTGGGTGCGGACCATCCCCTCGGCCACGGCCTGCCCCTTGGCGCCCTCGATCCAGGCCGCCACCTTCGGCATGCGCTCGAAGTAGCGCTCGATGAAGGCCTTGGCCTCCTTCTGGCTGACCCCGATGTTGGCCGCCAGGGCGAAGGCCCCCTGGCCGTAGAGCAGGCCGAAGTTGACGGCCTTGGAGGCGCTGCGCTGCTCGGAGGTGACCTGGTCCATGGGGACGTTGAAGACCTCGGAGGCCGTCCGGCGGTGGATGTCCTCGCCGGCCTCGAAGGCCCCCAGCAGCACCGGGTCCTGGGCCAGAGCCGCCACGACCCTCAGCTCGATCTGGCTGTAGTCGGCATCCAACAGCACCCAGCCCGGCTCGGGCACGAAGGCCCCGCGGATGGCGCGGCCCTCCTCGGTGCGGATGGGGATGTTCTGCAGGTTGGGATCACTGGAGGCCAGGCGCCCCGAGGCCACCGCCGCCTGGTGCAGG
>JAJYBX010000013.1 GCA_021778785.1 Acidobacteriota bacterium | reverse complement strand
TCCTCGGAGCGGAAGACGCCGCCGGCCTTGCTCAGGACATCATCAATGCCCGCCGTGCCGCCCTGGTCGCTCTGGATCACGGCCATCACGAGCTTCGGGTTGCTGCGGGAGACATCCAGCCCGATGCGGCCGGTGAGGGCGGGCAGGCCTTTGGTGAGCTTCTGCCAGGTGCCGCCGCCGTCGGTGCTCCTGTAGATCCCGCCCACGTCCTGGCCGTTGGAGGCGGCTGCGCCGTAGGTGAAGGACCAGGGGGTGCGCTGCCGGGCGTAGAGGGCGGCGTAGAGGGTGTCGGGATTTGCGGGGTCCATCGCCACGTCGCCGCAGCCCACGCGGGCGTCGAGGGCGCCGGGGGCCTTCAGGACGGCCTTCCAGTTCTTCCCGCCGTCCGTGGTCTTGAAGAGGCCGCGCTCGCCGCCGGCCACCCACAGATCGCCCATGACCGCGACGTAGGCCGTGGCGGGGTCCTTCGGGGACACCAGGATGCGGGGGATGGCCTTGCTGTGGGCGAGGCCCACGTGGGTCCAGGTGGCGCCGCCGTCGGTGGAACGGTAGACCCCGTCGCCCCAGCCGGAGCTGTTGCGGTCGTTGGCCTCGCCCGTGCCCACCCAGACCACCTTGGGATCGGAGGGCGCCACGGCCACGGCGCCGATGGAGGCGATGGCCTGCTTGTCGAAGACGGGCGCGAAGGTGGCGCCCGCATTGACGGTCTTCCAGACGCCGCCGGTGGCCAGGCCCACATAGAAGGTGTCGGGGTGGACGGGATCGGCGGCGATATCCGAGACCCGTCCCCCCATGACCGCGGGGCCGATGCTGCGGGCCTTCAGGGCCGCCAGACGGGCGGCGTCCACGGCCGGGCCCTGGGGCTTCGGCGCAGGCGCAGGCGCCTTGGCCTTCTGGCCGGCCAGGAGCGGCGCGCAGAGCAGGAGGACGGACAGCAGGCTCGGAAGGCGGGCGGGCATGGACACCTCGTGAGGGGACCGCCAGCATACCGCAGGAATTGAGGTATCAAGCCCCCGAGAGAGGACCTCAGCCCTTCATGGGGATGTGCAATCCGATTTTCTCCGCGTGCTCCCGGGCGGTGTCGTAGCCGGCATCGGCGTGCCGGAAGACGCCCATGGCGGGATCGTTCCAGAGGACCCGGGCCAGGCAGCGATCGGCGCGCTCGGTGCCGTCGGCCACGATGACCACGCCGGCGTGCTGGCTGTAGCCCATGCCCACGCCGCCGCCGTGGTGGATGCTCACCCAGGAGGCGCCCCCCGCGGCGCTGGTGAGCGCATTGAGGAAGGCCCAGTCGGACACGGCGTCGGAACCGTCCTTCATGCCCTCGGTCTCGCGGTTGGGGCTGGCCACGGAGCCGCTGTCCAGGTGGTCGCGGCCGATCACGATGGGGGCTTTCACCTTGCCGGTGCGGACCAGCTCGTTGAACTTCAGCCCCGCCAGGTGCCGCTCGCCGGCGCCGATCCAGCAGATGCGGGCCGGCAGGCCCTGGAAGGCGATCTTCTCCTTCGCGGCCTTCAGCCACCGGATCATGCCCTCGTTCTCGGGGAAGAGCTCCATCATGGCGGCGTCGGTGACGGCGATGTCCTCCGGGTCGCCGCTGAGGGCCGCCCAGCGGAAGGGGCCGATGCCCTTGCAGAAGAGGGGCCGGATGAAGGCCGGCACGAAGCCCGGGAAGGCGAAGGCGTTCTCCAGGCCGGCGCGCTGGGCCTGGGCGCGGATGTTGTTGCCGTAATCGAAGGTGACGGCGCCGCGACGCTGGAACTCGATCATGGCCTCGACGTGGGTGCGCATGGAGGCGAGGGCCCGCTTGACGTAGGCCTCGGGATCGGAGGCGCGGAGGGCCGCGGCCTGCTCAAGGGAGAGGCCCGCGGGGATGTAGCCGTTGTACTCGTCGTGGGCGCTGGTCTGGTCGGTGACCAGGTCGGGCTGGAAGCCCCGTTTGAGGATCTCCGGCAGCACCTCGGCGGCGTTGCCCAGCAGGCCGATGCTGCGGGCCTCCTTGGCGGCCACGTACTGCTGCACCAGGGCGAGGGCGGTGTCGAGGTTGTCGGTCCACTCGTCCAGGTAGCGGGTCTGCAGGCGCTTCTCGATGCGGGTGCGGTCCACCTCCACGCAGAGGGCCACGCCGCCGTTCATGGTGACGGACAGGGGCTGGGCGCCACCCATGCCGCCCAGGCCGGCGGTGAGGGTCCAGGTGCCCGCGAGGGTGCCGTGGAAGTGCTGGCGGGCGGCCTCCGCGAAGGTCTCGTACGTGCCCTGGACGATGCCCTGGCTGCCGATGTAGATCCAGCTGCCGGCGGTCATCTGGCCGTACATCATCAGGCCCTTCTGGTCGAGCTCCCGGAAGTGCTCCCAGGTGGCCCACTTCGGCACCAGGTTGGAATTGGCGATGAGGACGCGCGGGGCCTCGGGGTGGGTCTTCACCACGCCCACGGGCTTGCCGCTCTGCACCAGCAGCGTCTCGTCATCGTTCAGGTGCTTCAGCTCCTTCACGATGGCGTGGAAGCAGTCCCAGTTCCGGGCGGCCTTGCCCAGGCCGCCGTAGACCACCAGGTCCTCGGGCCGCTCGGCCACCTCGGGATCCAGGTTGTTCATGAGCATCCGCAGGGCGGCCTCCTGCACCCAGCCCTTGCAGTGCAGGTGCGTGCCGCGGGGCGCGGAAAGGACGGGGGCGTCGGTGGCGATGGTCATGGGGAACTCCCGTGAAGCCCCCCAGTTTCCCACGGCTCCCCGGAGACGGCGATCAAGACCGGCGGAGGGCGTCCAGGGCCCGCGCCAGATCGGCCCGCATGGCGGCGGGGCTGGCGGCCCGGTGGAGGCTGCCGTGGCCCGGGAGCACCCAGCTGAACGTGTAGGCGAGCAGCCTTTCCAGGCTGTCGAGCTGCTGCGGCCAGGAGTGCCAGGCGTAGGCACGGGACGCGGAGAGCCGGCCCTTCGCCGGGTTCCACCACAGGTGGTCGCCGGTGAACAGCCGGTCCCGGTGCAGCAGGCACTGGCTCCCCGGCGTGTGGCCCGGCGTGGGGATGAGCAGGAGGTCCGGGGCCAGGGACACCGGCTCGTCGCCGTCCACGTAGCGCTCCAGGCCGCGCACGCCGTCGGCCCGGTGCATGACCCGCTCGCAGCCGAAGCGGTCATGGAAGGCCTGGTGGTCCGCCACGTCGTCCCGATGGCTGAGCACCATCCAGCGGATGCCGCCCAGGGCCTCGATCCGGTCCATCAGCGGGCCGGCGGCCCGGGGGCAGTCCACCAGGACGTGGCCCTCGGGGCGGAGGATCAGGTAGCTCCAGGCGCCGAAGCTCTTCTCGCTGGTGTAGCCGCAGAAGAGGAGATCGTCGGCCACGGGATGCGGAAAGGCGCGTGCCGCCTCGGCCACCGGAGCCTTGTCCGAGGTGCCGATGGCGTTCACGGGGCAGGCCACCAGGGCCATGGCGGCCCGAAGCCGGGCTTCGGGCGTCCCGGGCTGGCAGTGCACCCGGGCATGATCCCCACCGTCGGCGAAGCTGTCCGGGGCGAACTGGTAGCAGGTGCCGCAGTCGATGCAGGCCCGGTCGACGAAGAAGGGCCCGGAGACGTTGTCCGGGTGGGCGTCGGCGCGGCGGGCCATGGGTTTACTGGTTGACCAGCCCCATCATGGCGGCGGGATAGCGACCACCGGCTGCGGCCCCCAGGGGGAACAGCCGGTCGATCTCCGCCAGCTCGGCGTCCGTGAGGGTGAGGTCGAGGGCTCCGAGGTTCTCATCCAGGCGGTTCCGCTTCTTGGTGCCGGGAATGGGCGCCAGGTGGCTTCCCTGGGCCAGCACCCAGGCCAGGGCCAGCTGGGCGGGGGTGCAGCCCCGGGCCGCCGCCAGCGCCTGGATGTGGGCCACGAGGTCGAGGTTCTTCTGGAAGTTCTCCCCCTGGAAACGGGGGGAGCTCCGGCGGTAGTCGTCCGGCTCGAAGTCCTCGAAGCGCTGGATCTGCCCGGTCAGGAAGCCGCGCCCCAGGGGGCTGTAGGGCACGAAGCCCACGCCCAGGTCGGCGCAGGCCGGCAGGAGGGCTTCCTCGGGATCCCGGGTCCAGAGCGAGTACTCCGACTGCACGGCGCTGATGGGATGGACGGCATGGGCCCGGCGCAGGGTCTCGGCGCCCACCTCGGAGAGGCCGAGGAACCGCACCTTGCCGGCCTTCACCAGGTCGGCCATGGCGCCCACGGTCTCCTCGATGGGCACCTGGGGATCCTTGCGGTGCTGGTAGTAGAGGTCGATGACCTCCACGCCCAGGCGGCGGAGGCTGCCCTCGCAGGCGCTACGCACGTAGTCGGGGCGGCCGCAGACGCCGCGGATCGTGGGATCGTTCGGATCGCGGACGATGCCGAACTTGGTGGCGATGACCACCTGGTCGCGCACATCCGCCAGGCACTGGCCCACCAGCCGCTCGTTGGTGTGGGGGCCGTACATGTCGGCGGTGTCGAAGAAGGTGACGCCGCGCTCCACGGCCCGGCGGAGGGTGGCCGCGGATTCCGCCTCGTCCCGGCCGCCGTAGAAGTCGGACATGCCCATGCACCCGAGGCCGAGGGCCGAGACCGTCAATCCCTGGTTTCCGAGCTGGCGCATCTGCATGGAAGCCTCCCGGGGACGAGTATGATCCCGTCGAAAACGATCCACCACGAAGACGGGAAGGCCACGAAGAAGTTCTGATCTGCTTCGTGGCCTTCCCGTTTTCCCGGTTTGCTTTGAATCAGCGGTGCTCGATGAGGTCCGAGGCCTCGAAGCGCACCTTGGGGGCGCTGGCGTACTTGTCGTCGCTGGCCCGGTAGCCCGCGGGGCAGGCGGCGAGGGTCCGGAAGCCGGTGCCCTTCAGGCCGAGGATCCCGTCGTACTTGGCGGGCTCCAGGCCCTCGATGGGACAGGTGTCGATGCCCAGGAGGGCCGCGGCGGTCATGAAGTTGCCGAAGGCGATGTAGACCTGGCGGGCGGCCCACTCGCCGATGACCGAATGGCGCGGGCCGTTGACGAGGTCGCCCATCATGAAGCCCTTGTACCCGGCGAGGCTCTCCGGCGTGACCCCGCGCACCTCGGCGATGCGGGCCACGAAGCGGTTCACGTCGGCCTCGGTGATGTCCTCCTTGGCCAGGAACACCACGAGATGGCTGCAATCCTCGATCTGGGACTGGTTCCAGGAGGCGGGCCGGAGCTTCGCCTTGAGGGCGGGGTCGGTGACCACCAGGAACTTCCAGGGCTGGAGGCCGTAGCTGGAGGGGGTCAGGACCAGGGCCTGCTCCAGGGCGTTCCAGTCCGCGGCGGGGATCTTCTTCGCGGGGTCGAACTTCTTGGTGGCGTAGCGCCACTTCAGGGCGTCCAGGAGGGAGGTCGGGGCGGTGGGGGTCACGGATTCCTCAAAAAGTGGGTCGGGGAGGATCAGAGGGCCTGCTGGATGAAGGTCTCGAGCTGGGCCTTGGGGAGGGCGCCGATGACCTTGTCCACCGGCTGGCCGTCTTTCATGAGCAGGAGGGTGGGCATGCTGAGGATGTCGTAGGCCTCGGAGGTCTTCGGGTTGTCGTCCACGTTCACGCGGAAGAAGGTGACGCGGCCCTTGAACTGCTCCGCCAGCTGGTCCACCAGCGGGGAGACCTCGCGGCAGGGGGCGCACCAGGCGGCCCAGAAGTCGACGAGGGAGATCCCCTTGGCCACGGAGCCGGTGAAATCGGCGTCGTTGAGGGGCTTGACGAGTTCGGACATGGACGGTTCCTCCGGAAATGACCAGGATTCCAGGGTAGCCGCCGGACGTCCCATTCCTGTCATGGATGATGCTTTCAGGCGCCCTTGGCCCATCGCTGGGCGGAGCGGGCCACCCGGTGGCCCAGGGTCTCGGCGCCGAGCCGATCTTGGTCATTCGGCTCCACTTCGGGGGGCACCTGCCCGGCCTGGGCCATGACGCCGCTGAAGCTGCCCAGGCGGTTGGTGCCCTGGTCGTTCTGGGGCAGATCCACCATGCCGATCCACACCATGCCGTGCTGCATGGCGAAGATCATCAGGGATTGGATCGTGTTCAGCTTGTCGCCGCTGGGGCTGCCGCTGATGGTGAAGCCGGCGGCCAGCTTGTCCTTCCATTTCCGCTCGTACCAGGCCTTCGAGCTGGCATCCATGAACACCTTGAAGGGGCCGCTGACGTTGCCCATGTAGGTGGGGCTGCCGAAGATGATGGCGTCGGCGGCCTCCAGGTCGGCCCAGCGGCTCTCCACCTCCTCGACCGGGATGAGCTGGGCCTGGGTGCCGGCGACCTGCTCGGCCCCGGCCTTGACCCGCTCCGCCAGGACTTTCGTGTGGCCGTACCCGCTGTGGAAGACGATGGCGATCCTGGACATCCGGGCTCTCCTCCTGATGGCTTGCGCTCTGGCAGCCTGTGGCAGAATGGTTGGGTGCTTACGAACGAAAAGAAAGTAGGCACCTTCTTGGAAGGTAGGCACCCCATGGTTAGCAAGGCGTGTTCCCTGCATCCCAACGTCCTCAGCGCCCAGTGCCCCACCCGCAAGGTGCTGGATCTCATCGCCGACAAGTGGACCACCCTGGTCATCTACCTCCTGGCCCGGGGCCGCCAGCGCTACGGGGACCTGCACCGCCAGATCGGCGGCATCAGCCAGAAGATGCTCACCCAGACCCTCCGCAAGCTGGAGCGGGACGGCCTCGTGGCGCGCCACGTCTACCCCGAGGTGCCGCCCCGCACGGAGTACGAGCTGACGGTCCTGGGGCATACGCTCATCGAGCCCATGGGCGCCCTCTGCACCTGGGCGGAGGGGCACCTCGCGGAGCTGGAGCAGGCCCGCAGGCGCTACGACGCCCTCCAGAAGAAGGCCAGCCTCAGCGCCTGAACCGGTCGAGGTCCTCGGGCCGGTCCAGGTCCCGCGCCCCCTCCGGGAAGGGCAGGGAGGCGGCGCCTTCCCGCAGCAGGATGACCTTGGCGCCCCGGTTGCCCCGGAGCGCCCGCAGATCGGGGAACAGATGCGCCGGCAGCACTGCGGGGATCCCCAGGGTGCCCGCGTAGGCACAGGCGGCGGGGCGGCCGCCGGAATGCCTGTAGAGGTCGAGAAGGTCGCGCAGCAGGTCCCCGTCCACGGCGGGCTGGTCCACCGCGAGGAGCAGCACGGCCTCGGCGTCGTCCGGCAGGGCCGCCAGTCCGGCTCGGATGGAGCTCGCCATGCCCTCGTCGGCCTCCGGATTCGGGACCACGAGGACGTCCAGATCCTCCAGTTCCGGGTCCCAGGGGCCCACCACGGCCACCACGGGGGCGCAGCCGGCGGCCAGGGCCGTGCGGGCCGCCCGGCGCAGGAGCGTCTCGCCCTCGACCACCAGGAGGGCCTTGGGGCCGCCCATGCGACGGCCGGCTCCGGCGGCGAGGACGACGGCGGCGATGCTCACGGGGCTCCCGCGGGCGCGGGCTGGTTGCGGAGGGACGTGGCGTCCCGTCCCGCCAGGGCCGCCTGGACCTCCGCGAGGATGGCCAACGCGAGGGTCTCGGGCTCCTGCCCGCCCAGGTCCAGGCCCACGGGGGTGTGGAACCGGGAATCGGGGCGGATTCCCTCCGCCGCCAGCTCTCCCAAGAGCTTCGCGCCCCGGGCCCGGCTCCCCATCAGCCCCAGGTACCCGGCGCCGGAGGGCAGCAGGTGCCGCAGGGCTTCCAGGTCCTTGAGGTAGTGGTGGGTCATGAGGACCACGGCGCTGCGGTCATCGAGGGGCAGGCCTGGAATCGTGGCGGCCGGGTGCCCCGCGAGCACGGCCTCGGCCTCCGGGAACCGCTCGGGCCGGGCGAAGGCGGGGCGGTGATCCAGCAGGCCCACGGTCCAGCCCAGCTCCTTCGCCATGCGGACCAGGGGCCGGCTGTCATCCCCGGCTCCGAGGATCCACAGGGCGATGGGAGCCACGAAATTTTCGAAGCATTCCTCGCGCCGGCCAGGCACGGATGCGCCTGGGTAACTCGGAATGCTGCGCATTCCGAGCTTTTCCTGCGACAGGTCGGTACGAATCCTCAGGGTGGTTCGGGACGCCCAGGCCTCCTCTATCCAGCCCATCCAGTCCGGGAAGCCGGTGACCGGTTCCACCAGGATGTCGAGCATCCCTTCGCAGCCGCTGCCGCTGCCCCAGACCAGGTCGGCATCGCCGCGGAGGTCGTACCGCAGGAGGCGGGGCGTCCCGGTGGCGAGGACCTCAAGGCCCCGGGCCAGGATCTCGCCCTCCAGGCAGCCGCCGCTCAGGGAGCCCCGCAGGAGGTTCCTCCCGTCAGTCAGCAGGCGCGCCCCGGGCCGCCGGTAGCTGGCGCCGTCCACGCCCACCAGGGTGGCCAGGGCGAAGGGCCCCGGCCCCCGGCGGACGATCCGGAGGATGTCCTGGAGCTCCCTGGACATGCTCAGGCCAGGTCGGCGGGCGCGATGGGCAGCCGCCGCAGGCGCTTCCCGGTGGCGGCGAAGACCGCGTTCAGGATGGCGGGGATGGTCACTGGCACGGGCGGCTCGCCCATGCCCGAGGGCGCCTCGGTGCTGGCGATGGTGTGGACCTCCACCTGGGGCATCTCGGGGAGGCGCAGCACGGGGAAGGTGTCGAAGTTCTCCTGCACGGCGCGGCCCTTCTCGAAGGTGATCTGGGAGGAGAGGGCCGACACGGCCCAGGCGACGCCCCCCTCCACCTGGCCCGCGAGGCCGTCGGGGTTGAGGATGATGCCGCAGTCCACGGCCGCCACCACCCGGTGCACCCGGAGGCCGCCCTTCTCGACGGAGATCTCGGCCACCGCCGCGATGTAGGTGCGGCGGTCGTAGGCGTGGCAGGCGAGCCCCAGGCCGTGGCCCTTCGGCAGCGTTCGTCCCCAGCCGGCCTTCTCGGCGGCCAGCTCCAGAACCTTCCGGAGGCGGGCGAGGTCCAATTCCTCCTCGCCCAGCTTCACCTGGCCCCGCTTCCCGAGCAGGTCCAGCCGGAAGGCCAGGGGGTCCTTTCCGGTGGCGTGGGCCACTTCATCGAGGAAGCATTCCCGCGCGAAGACGTTGGGCACGATCTCGATGGCCCGCCACCAGCCCAGGGGGACGGGGACCTCCACCTCCGCGAAGGAGATGTCCAGGGCCGGGATGTCGTAGGGGAGGTCCCAGGCTCCGTTCGCCTCGGTTTCCGCCTGCCCCGGGGCCTTCTTCCCCTCCAGCCAGGACCGCAGCACGGCGCCGCCGGCGATGCGGTGGGACCAGGCGCCGAGGCCGCCGCGGCCATCCAACCCGGCCTTCAGGCGATGGAGGGTGGCGGGGTGGAACTGGTCGTGGCGGATGTCGTCCGTGCGGTCCCAGACCACCTGGACGGGACCGCCGCCCGCGGCCTTGGCCACCTGCGCGGCCTCGGTGCTGAAGTCCGTGCCCGACCGGCGGCCGAAGCCACCCCCCAGCAGGGCCACGTTCAGCTTCACCTGGTCCGGCTTCAGCCCCACGGCTGCGGCGGCCCGCTCTTGGGCGGTATTGGGGCTCTGGGTGCCCACCCAGAGCTCCGCGCCATCCGGGCGGACCAGGGCGGTGGCGTTCATGGGCTCCATGGTGGTGTGGGCCTGGAAGGGGAAGGCGTATTCGGCTTCGATCACGCGGGCGGCGGCGGCGAGGGCCGGGACGACGGCGCCCGTGCTCCGGGCGGCGTCGGCGGGGCCATCGAGGGCGGCCCGCATCCGGGTTTCCAGGTCCTTCGAGTTGAAGTCCCCGTTGGGCCCTTCGTTCCAGGAGATGGAGGATGCGAGGGCGTCACGCCCCTTGAAGGCCGCCCAGGTGCCGTCGGCCACCACGGCCAGGCCCGTGGGCACCGGCACGACGGCCTTCACCCCGCGCACGGCGAGGGCCTTCGAGGCGTCCCAGGCCTTCGGCGTGCCCCCGACCACGGGGCAGCGCAGCACGGCCGCGAAGCGCTGGCCGGGACGGCGCGTATCCAGGCCGAACAGGGCCCTTCCGACGACGATCTTCGGGCCGTCCACCCGGCGGGTGGGGTGGCCCAGCAGGCGGAACTCCGCCGGGGTCTTCAGCTTCGGGGCCTTCGGTACCGGCAGTTTGGCGGCGGCTTCGGCCAGTTCCCCGTAGCCGGCCTTCTTCCCGCCGGGGCCCAGCACGAAGCCCTTCTCCGTCCGGCACTGGCCGGAGGGGACGCCCCACCTCTGGGCGGCGGCGGCCACGAGCATCTCCCGGGCGGCAGCGCCTGCGGTGCGGAGGGTGGTCCAGGTGGTGCTGACGCTGGTGCTGCCGCCGGTGCCCAGGTGCCGGAAATCGGGGCCCGGCATGGCCTGGACCAGTTCCACGCGGGACCAGTCCAGGTCCAGTTCCTCGGCGATCACCAGGGGCAGGCTGGTGCGCACGCCCTGGCCCATCTCGGATTTCGGGACGGTGAGGACGGCCCTGCCGTCGGGGCGGATGGCGAGGTAGGCATTGGGCCGGAAGGTCCGCGCGGCGGCTTCGCCCGGGCGGGGCTTGGCCTCGAGGTGCAGGCCGAGGACGAGGCCGGCCCCGGCGGCGCCGGTGACCTTGATGAAATCGCGGCGGCTGGTCATTCCGCACCTCCCTTCGCGGCCCGGTGGATGGCCTTGCGGATCCTGGGATAGGAGCCGCAGCGGCAGATGTGGTCGCCGATGACGTCGTCGATCTGTCCGTCGGTGGGGTGCGGATGGGCTGCAAGCAGGGCCGAGGCGCTCATGAGCATGCCGGGCTGGCAGTAGCCGCACTGGGCCACGTCCTCCTCGATCCAGGCCCGCTGGACCGGGTGGGAGCCATCCTTCGACAGGCCCTCGATGGTGACGATCGAGGCCCCGGTGGCTTCCTTGACGGGCACCTGGCAGGACCGGACGGCCTTGCCGTCCTGGTGGACCGTGCAGGACCCGCAGATGCCCTGGCCGCACCCGAACTTGGTGCCGGTGAGGCCGAGGGTGTCCCGGAGGACCCAGAGCAGGGGGGTGTCGGCGTCCACGTCCACGGACCGGCGCCGGCCGTTCACGGTGATCTGGAAGGCAGGCATGGCGACTCCTTCAAAGACGGCGTGGGGGGCCTCCACCCTACGCCCAGGTCGGCGCGGCCGCAACGGCCGGCCTTGGCATCCCTCTCGCCCTTCCCAGGGGATGTGTCGGGAGTTTGTCGTGATGCGACGCGGGTGGTTGTGCTTGGCCATGCTGGCTGGACTGGGCCTCTTCGCCCAGGACGCCCCCCGTCCGGGCCCTCCGCCGAGCCCGGCCGAGAAGGAACTGCAGGCGCCCCTGAATCTGGAGGACGGAAAACCGACGCAGGGTCAGCGGACGGACGCCGGGCCCTCGGGGCTGCGGGCCTTCGGGTCCCTGGTCCTGGTGCTGGGGCTGGCGGGCGTGAGTCTCTGGGCCCTCAAGAAGTACGGCCGGGGCCGGCTCCCCGGCAGTGGCGGCGGCAAGCTGAAGATCGACGAGACCCTGGCCCTGGGCGACCGGCGGTACGTTTCCATCCTGGACGTGGAGGGCGAACGGTTCCTCATCGCCCTGGCTCCCCAGGGGATCAGCCTCCTGGCCCGGCTGGACGGACTGGAGCGCGAGCCCGGGGCCCCCACCTTCGACCGGGCCCTGGCCCAGCAGGTGGATCTGGGGCGGCCCGTGCCGGTGCGGGAGATGGAAGCCATGCTCAAGCAGTCCGGAGGTGGCCAGTGAGGCGTGTCCTGCGCTGGCTGCCCGTGGTGCTGCTGCTGCTGGCCGGGGCCCACCTCTGCGCCCAGCCGGCAGCCCCGCTGCCGTCCGTGACCGTGGATTTCGGCAAGACCCCTTCAGGCCCGGCCCTGAGCAACAGCCTGCAGGCGGTGCTGCTGCTGACGGTGCTCACGCTGGCGCCCACCATCCTCATGACGGCCACCAGCTTCACCCGCATCGTCGTGGTGATGCACTTCCTGCGGCAGGGCCTCGGCACCCAGCAGACGCCCTCCAACCAGGTGCTCATCAGCCTCTCGCTGGTGCTCACCTTCTTCGTCATGGCCCCCACGGCGCGGGAGATCAACACGACGGTGCTCCAGCCGCTCCAGCGCAACGAACTGACGGTGGACCAGGCCATGGACCGCACGGCGGCGCCCCTGAAGGTGTTCATGCTGCGCTACACGCGGAAGAAGGACCTGTCCCTCTTCCTGGGCATCGCCAAGGCCCCCGCGCCCAAGACCAAGGCCGACGTGCCCATGGAGTGCCTGCTGCCGGCCTTCCTCATCAGCGAGCTGAAGACGGCCTTCGAGATCGGCT
Source organism: Acidobacteriota bacterium (assembly GCA_021778785.1). Taxonomy (GTDB): domain Bacteria; phylum Acidobacteriota; class Holophagae; order Holophagales; family Holophagaceae; genus Geothrix. Next base: position 2,463 of record JAJYBX010000013.1, on the reverse strand, counting down.
TCATGATCTTCCTGCCCTTCCTGGTGGTGGACATGGTGGTGGCCAGCATCCTGCTCAGCATGGGCATGATGATGCTGCCGCCCGTGGTCATCAGCCTGCCCTTCAAGATCCTGCTCTTCGTGCTGGTCGATGGCTGGTACCTCATCGTGGGCTCGCTGGTGCGGGGGTACACGGGATGAGCGGGCAGGGCGGAGCGAACCCATGAACGAGCTGATCATCGCCCAGATCGGGAAGGAGGCCCCGCTCCGTCGAGCGGCCGCGGAGCGGCAGCGAGTCGGGAGGACGCGCCGGGCGGCGCGTCCGTTCGCGGGAAGCCCCATGCCAGCGGGTGCGCCATGAACGAGCTGATCATCGCCCAGATCGGGAAGGAGGCCCTCAAGACCGCCCTCCTGGTCGCCGGCCCGGCTTTGCTGGTATCGCTGGTGGTGGGGCTGCTCATCTCCATCTTCCAGGTGGTGACGAGCCTGCAGGACCAGACCATCGCCTTCGTACCCAAGATCGTGGCGGTGATGGTGGTGGTGGCCCTGGCCTTCCCCTGGATGGTGCAGGTCCTGGTGGCCTTCACCACGCACATGTTCACGGATTTCAACGCCGTCATCCGCCAGATGCCGTAGGCCTGGGATGACGCCCACCCTGTCGAACCTCGCGGTCTGGGCCTTCACGGCCGACCGGGTGGTGCTCTGGATGCTGGTGCTCACCCGGGTCACGGGGCTGCTGGCGGCCTTCCCCGTGCTGGGGGCGGAGCAGCTCCCGCTCCAGCTGCGGGCGGCCCTGGCGGCGATCCTGGCCACCATCATCGTGCCGGTGGTGCCGGTTCCGCCCACGCTGCCCTCGGGCCTCCCGGCCCTGGTCGCCCTCATGGCGGCGGAGCTGGCGGTGGGCCTCCTCCTGGGCACGGTGGTGGCCTGGATCATCGAGGCCGTGGCCTTCGCCGGAGCCTTGATGGACGCGCAGATGGGCTTCTCCTTCGTGCAGTTCCTGGATCCCGCCACGTCCCAGAACACCTCGGTGTCGGGCTCCTTCCTGGTGCAGATGGCCTCGGTGCTGATCTTCGCCACGGGCCTCCACCACCAGATGATCCTGGCCCTGGTGGACAGCTACCGGGTGGCGCCCATGGGCCAGGGCGTGCCGCTCCAGGCCATGGGGCTGGTCCTCCTGCTGGGCCAGCTCCTGGCCAAGGGCTTCCAGCTGGCCTTCCCCGTCCTGGCTGTCCTCTTCCTGGTGGATCTGGTCCTCGGCATCTCCGGGAAGTTCATGCCTCAGCTCCAGCTGCTGCAGCTGGGCTTCCCCCTGAAGATCGCCTTCGGCATGGTCATCCTCGGGCTCCTGCTGCGGGAGCTGGCGCCCTGGCTGGTGCCCCTCTTCGAGCGGGCCCCGCGCATCGCCCTCCGGTTGCTGGGCTAGGCCATGGCCAACGAACCCGATCGCACGGAAAAGGCGACCCCCAAGCGCCGGCAGAAGGCCCGGGACGAAGGCTCGGTCCCCCGCAGCCCCGATTTCGACGCGGCCATCCTGCTCTGGGGCAATCTGTTCCTGTTCCTGGGTCTCGGCAGCGCCACGGTGGCCCTGATGGGCCAGCAGGTGGCCTACTTCCTCGGCAAGGCGCTGCCCGGCGCCTTGGCGGAGGGGAACCGGCTCCCCCTGCTGCGGGATGTCCTCCAGATCCTCGCGCGGATCGTGCTGCCCTTCCTGGGCCTGAACCTCCTCGTGGCCCTGGCCGCGGGCTTCGCCCAGCGGGGGTTCAGCTTCAGTGCCAAGCCCCTGGGGCCGAAGTTCGATCGGCTCAATCCGGCCCAGGGCTTCAAGCGGATCTTCTCCTCCCGGGCGGCCATGGATCTGCTCAAGAGCCTGTTGAAGTTCGTCCTCCTGGCCTGGGTGGCCTACGCCGTGCTGGCGTCCCGCATCCCCGATCTGCTGGGCACCCTCAAGCTGCCCCTGGGTCAGGCGCTGGATCTCTTCCAGGCCACGCTCTTCACCCTCTACCGCAATGTCCTGATCGCCATGTTCCTGCTGGCCCTGGGGGATTTCGCCTGGCAGCGCCACAGCTGGGAGAAGAGCATCCGCATGACCAAGCAGGAGATCAAGGACGAGTTCAAGGATGCGGAGGGCGCCCCCGAGGTGAAGCGGCAGCAGAAATCCATCATGATGGCCGCGGCCCGGCGGCGCATGCTGGCGGAGGTGCCCAAGGCCACGGTGGTGGTGACCAACCCCACCCACGTGGCGGTGGCCCTCCGTTACGACGAGAAGACCTCGGCCCCCATCTGCGTGGCCAAGGGGCTGGACCACCTGGCCCTGAAGATCCGGGAGCGGGCCCGGGAGGTGGGCATCCCCACCCTGGAGCGCCCGGAACTGGCCCGCGCCCTCTACCGCGCGGTGGAGGTGGACAAGCCCATTCCCAGGGACCTCTACCAGGCCGTGGCCCAGGTGCTCGCCTTCGTCTACCGCCTGAGGGGGGCCGCCTGA
>JAJYBX010000012.1 GCA_021778785.1 Acidobacteriota bacterium | reverse complement strand
GAGGTCTTCGTGGAGACCCTCTACGCCGACTGGCGCCTGGCCCCCAGATGGTCCCTGAAGGTGGGTCGCCAGAACCTCATGCGGGGCGAGGGCTTCGTCCTCTTCGATGGCAGCGCCCTGGACGGCTCCCGCTCGGCCTACTTCAACGCCGTGGACCTGGCCTGGTCCCCCGGGAAGTCCACCGTGGAGTTCCTGGCCATCTCCGATCCGGGCAAGGACCGGTACCTGCCGCGGCTCAACGAGGCGGACGCCCCGGCGGAGGTGCAGCGCCTGAACGAATGGGACGAGCGGGCCCTGGGGGTCTACGCAACGATGCGCGAGTGGGAGGGCGCCACCCTGGAGGCCTACGGCTTCCTCAAGACGGAAACCCACGACAGCCGGCCGGTCTCGAACCCGCAGTTCCAGCCGGATCGCCGGGTGTGGACCCTGGGCGGCCGCGGGGTCCGGGACCTGGGCCGCGGCTGGACGGCCATGGCGGAAGCCGCCGGACAGTGGGGTTCCCAGGAGCCCCTGCCGGGAACCTCCGGCGGCGACCGGCCCATTGCGGCCTGGGGCGGCTACGCGCGGTTCCGCAAGGCCTTCGAGACGCCGGGGAAGCCCACACTCTCCCTGGGCTACATCGGCCTCTCGGGCGACGATCCCCGCACGCGGCGCATCGAGGGCTGGGATCCCCTCTTCTCCCGCTGGCCGAAGTGGAGCGAGCTCTACATCTACTCCCAGGTGCCGGAGCGGGGCGTGGCCTACGCCACGAACCTGGGCCTGTGGGAGGCGGAGGCCCGGCTGGCGCCCATGAAGCATCTGGATCTCCGCGCCACCTGGTACCGCCTGGCGGCCTTCCAGGCGCCGGTGGCGGCGGGCCCCCTCTTCGGGACCGGCACGCGCCGCGGCGACCTGTGGGAGTTCCGCGGCGACCTGACCGTGAATGAGCACTGGAAGGGCCACGTGGTGTACGAGCGCCTCAGCCCCGGCGATGCCTACACGGGCGGCGCGCCGGGATCGTACCTGCGCATCGAGATCACCTACGCGACGGCGGTGCGGCTATAGGTGGATCCGCCAGCCCAGGCTGTCGGCCGCGCCCAGGGCGCCGATGACCAGCAGGAAGACCCCGAAGATGGGTTCCAGCACCTTGACGTTCATGCGGACGGCGGTGCGGGCGCCCAGGTACGAGAACGGGATCGATGCCAGGCCGAAGATGAAGACGATCCGCCAGGACACGTGGCCCAGGGCCACATGGACGACGGTTCCCGGGATCGCGAGGATGGCCGAGGCCACCAGGGAGCAGGCGAAGGCGGTCTTGAGGGGGAGGCGGAGGACCCGCACATAGAGCGGGGCGAGCAGGAAGCCCCCCGCGTTGGCGAGGAGGCCAGCCAGGAAGCCCACCACGATGCCCACGGCACCGCTGAGCCACCGCTTGGCCCCGGGCTCCAAGGATGGAAGCTCAGGATGGGATGTGGTGGGATGCACAAGGAAGGACAGGCCCAGGCCAGCGATGACGAGGTTGCTGAGGAGCAGCAGGCCGGTCCCGCCCACGAATTCGCTGCTCCACGCGCCGAGGATGGTGGCCGGGAACCCCAGAAGCACGCTCCAGAACACCACCTGCCGGTCGTACAGGCCCTCCTTGAGGTAGGCGATGCTGGCGACCAGGGTGCCGGGGATGGTCGCGGGGAGGGGCGAGGCCACGGCGAAGAAGGCCGGCACGCCCGCCAGCTGGAGCAGGGGTGTGGCCACGGCGCTGCCCCCCTTGCCGAAGAGCCCTCCCGCGAAACCGACAAGCAGACCGATCAGGAGGAGGCTCAGCGACATGATCTCAGTGTACCGGCCGGAGGCCCGGGGCGTCCATGCTCAGGGCACGGCGCGGATCACCGGGGGATGCTGGGCCAGGGCGGCGCGGATGAGGGGATCCAGGGCGGCCTTCAGGTTCTCGGAGGGGATGGTGTTGCCCTGGGACTGGACGGTCATGATGCAGCCGCCGTAGACGCCATCCGCCGTGATCCAGGGGGCCCACCCGAAGGTGCCGGTGCTGGAGTAGCGGATGACGGGATCGGAGGCCGTGGGCCCGCCGCCCCCGGCGGTCTCCAGCCAGTTGCCCAGGGCGTAGTGGTAGGTCTTCCCCACGCGGTCGAAGTAGGGGCTGTAGGCCAGCGTCGTGGCGGGCCCGTAGCCGTCCGTACGCTGGGCCGTGATCATCGCCGCGGGCAGGTAGGTCTGGGTGCCGTCCAGGCCGCCGCGGAGCTGCATCATCAGGAACCGCATGTATTCCAGCCCCGTGCACTTCAGGCCCCCGGCCGGATTGGGATTGGGACCGCCGCCGCTGTAGATGCTCGTGGCGGACCAGCCCATGGGATCGTGCAGCTGCTCCGCGAAGAGCTGGGCCCACTTCTTGCCCGTGGCCACCTCGGCCATGCGGGCGGCGATCCGCATGTGGGTGCTGCCGTAGTAGAAGTAGCTCCCCGGAGCCGAGGCCGTGGCGGCGTCGTCGGCGTAGATCTGGTCCACGGCCGCTTTGAGGGTGATGAGCACGTTCTCCGAGGCGCTGTCGTCCCCGCTGATGCCGGAGGTGAAGGTGAGGAGCTGGCGCAGGGTGATGTCGCCCATGGGGCCTGTCCAGGGGTTCCCGCCGGCGTCCACCAGCAGCTCCTTCGTCTGGGTGTCCAGGCCGTGGGGGAAGGCCCCGGCGTCCACCAGGCGGAGGAGGACGCTGCTCGTCACCCATTTCGAGGCGGAGGCGACCAGCACGGCATCCTGGTTGGTGAAGCCCCCGAAGCCCCGGGAGTACACCACGCCGGCCGGCGTGGCCACCTCCACGCAGAGGCCGTTGGGGAACTGGGACTGGGCGGCCTGGATGGCGCTGGTGACAGAGGCCCAGGGGTCCGCCGGGGGCGTGCCGGAGGAGGCGCTGGAGGAGCCGCCGCCGCAGGCCAGGGCCAGGCAGGCCCCTGCGGCGAGCAGCCACGGACGGAATGCGCGATGCTGGGCCACCTCATCCTCCCGATTGTCCGGACAGGCACGCCAGTAAGGATGCCCGGGGAACCGGAAGGGTTTAAACCGGCAGCCGGTCAGGTCAGGTCAGGTCAGGCCAGGCTGCGGATGCGGTTGGCCCGGCTCTCGATCTCGGTGATGCGGAAGGCGAAGTTGCCATCCACCACCACCACTTCGCCCTTGGCGATGAGCTTGCCGTTCACCAGCAGCTCCACGGGGGCGTCGGCGCTGCGGTTCAGCTCCAGGATGGAGCCCGGCGTGAGCTTGAGGAGCTCCCCCATCTGCATCTCCGTCTGGCCCATGCGGACCACGACGGGGAGCTGGATGTCCAGCAGCAGGTCCAGGTTGCCGGAATCCACCACGGGGCCCGTGGCGGCGGGGGCCTGGCGTGGGGGCGCCGCCAGCGCGGCGGCCACGGAGGCCTGTGCTGGTGCGGGCGCAGGAGCGGCGGGGGCTTCGGCCAGGCCGAGCTTGCGCTTCATCTGCTGGAGCAGCAGGTCGGGGAAGAGCAGGTGGATGGTGGTCTTCAGGGTGTCCTGGGAGGTGGCCAGGGCCACGTCCTGGAAGGCCCCGCTGCCCAGCAGCTCGCCCAGGGGGCCGGCCTCGGGCGCCACGGCGCTGATCTCCACGTTGGCGATGGCGAAGGTCTCGCCCGCAAGATCCGAGAGCGTCTGGTTGGCGCTGCCCATGACCTGGTTGAAGGTCTCCGCCAGGGCGTCCTTGGAGTCCCCCACCAGCTCGTCGGCCGGGGCACCGTCGCCGCCCAGCATGAGGTCCACCAGCATGGTCCCCTCCCGGAGGGGCAGGGTGAAGGCCAGGGCGCCGGTCAGCCCCTTCTGGTAGTGGGCCTTCACGACGATGGTCGACCCCTCGTGCAGGCCGGCCACGCCGGGGATCTGGAGCAGCTCGCCGGGGGCGGCGCTCATCTGGAACTCGCGGCCCGTGAGCATGGAGAACACGGAGGCCATGCTCTCCGCGAAGGCGCCGCCCACTTTCTGGAAGAACTCGGTGTCGCGGGCATCCATGGTTCACCCCTCGGACCGGCTGCCGGTCACTTGAAAGACGCGTTTCTCGTTGGAGTCGAGGGCCACGAAGCCCGTGTAGCGCGGGAAGCCGTCCACCACCAGGTCCAGCTCGGCGTCGAAGCGCTTGGTGAGGGGGATGACATCGCCGGGCTTGAGCTGCAGCACCTCCTCCATCCGCAGGCTGGTGCCGCGGATCTCGGCGGCGGCCTCCATGGGGCAGCGCTTGAGGCTGGCCATGAGCAGGCGGGCCTCCTCGAAGGTGGAGGACTTCTTGTAGCCCGTGAACATCTCCTGGTCGAACTTCGTGGAGATGGGCTCGAGGATGATGCTGGGGATGGCCAGGTTGATCATCCCGCTCACGGGGCCCATCTTCACCTCGAAGACCACCAGCAGGACCACCTCGTTGGGGGCCACGATCTGGATGAGCTGGGGGCTGGTCTCCCGGGCCTGGATGCGGAAGTCGAGGTCGATGATGCCCCGCCAGGCCTCGCGCATGTCCTCCAGCACCAGCTTCAGCACGCCGTCGAAGATGCTCTGCTCGATGTCGGTCATGGTGCGGAGCTGCTTCAGGGGCTCGCCCGGGCCCCCCAGCATCTTGTCGATGATGGGGAACACCAGGGTGGGGTTCACCTCCAGGGCCAGGGCGCCCTCCAGGGGCTTGATGGAGATGGCGTTGAAGCAGGTGGGGTCCGGCACGGAGAGCAGGAACTCCTGGTAGCTGAGCTGCTCGACGCTCACCAGGTTCACCTCGGTGATGGTCCTGAGGTAGGCGCTGAGGGAGCTGGAGAAGTTCCGGGCGAAGCGGTCGTGCATGAAGTGCAGGGAGCGCATCTGCTCCCGGCTGACCCGGTCGGGCCGGCGGAAGTTGTAGAGGGTGACCTTGCGCTGGACCTGGGCTTTTTTTGCCGGGGCAGGCGCGCCCCCCCGCTCGGGCGCCCCCCCGGCCGGAGCCTTGGCCCCGCCCCGGCTGTGGGACTTCAGCAGCGCATCAACCTCTTCCTGACTCAGTATCTTGGCCATGGACTACCCTTCGATGCGCTGTTCCAGGAGCTTGCCCCGGAGCCGCAGCATGGCCTTGGTATGCAATTGGGATACCCGGGACTCGGTGATGTTCAGGAGGGTCCCGATCTCCTTCATGGTCAGCTCGTCGAAGTAGTAGAGCTGGACCACGAACTTCTCCTTCTTGGGCAGCACGTCCATGGCCACCTGGAGGATCTCCTTCAGCTCGGCGGCCTGGAAGGTGTGGTGGGGGTCCTCGGCGTCCGGATCGGGGACGAAGCTGATGATGCTCTCCCCCTCGCCGTCCTCGCCCACCTCCACGAAGGTGCCGAGGGTGACGCCCTTCAGCTCGTCCAGGTTCTTGTGCAGCTCGTCCAGGGGGATGCCCAGGTGGACGGCCACCTCCTCGTCCGTGGCGGCCCGCCCCATCTGCTGCTCCAGCAGGCGGTAGGCGTTCTCGATGTCCTTCTTCTTGCGGCGCAGGCTGCGGGGCACCCAGTCCAGGTCCCGCAGGCCATCCAGGATGGCGCCCTTGATGCGCAGCTCGGCGTAGGTCTTGAACTTGATGTTCCGCGCCGGCTCGAACTTCTCGATGGCGTCCATGAGGCCGAGGATGCCGCTGTGGATGAGGTCGTCCAGCTCCACGTGGGAGGGCAGGCGCGAGGAGATGCGGTGCGCCACGAACTTCACCAGGGGGACGTAGTCCTTGATGATCTGCTCGCGGTTCTCCCGGTCGAAGGGCTCCGGCGCCTCGGTGGGCTCCGCCGCCGGCGCGGCCGTCGGGGCTGCCGGAACCGGGACCGGGGGCAGGGGCGAGGGCAGCCCCTTGCCGTAGGCCTTGGCGGCGGCGAGGGCGGCCCAGGGCCGGAGGGCGGCGGGAGCCGCCTCCACGGCACGGAGGGCCTCGCCGCTCAGCGGCTGGCCGGGATCGGCAGGCTGGTTCGGAGTCGGGGGCATCCGGGCTCCTAGGGGGCGTCGTCGGAGGCGAGCTGCCTCCAGAATGCCGCAAAGCCGCCGGGCTGCAAGGAAACCTGCCCCAGCAGATGCCCGGCCAGCGCCTGGAAGGTCTGGGCCGCGGGGCTGCGGGGGAAGAGGTCCACCACGCCCTTCTGCTGGCGCACGGCCTGCAGGACATGGGGATCCGCCGGGATCATGCCGAGCACCCGGATCTGCTTGCCCAGGAACCGCTCCGTGGCCGCCTGCAGCTGCTCGACCGTCTCCTGGGCCTCCTCCAGGCTCTGCCCGTTGTTCACCAGCAGCCAGAGGGGCTTGGCGGCATCGCGGAGGTGCAGCACCTTCACCATGGCGTAGGCGTCCACCAGGCTGGTGGGCTCGGGCGTGGTGACCAGCACCACCTCCTGGGCCGCCATGAGGAGCTTCAGGACGGAATCGTGGATGCCGGCGGCGGTGTCGATGAGCAGCCAGTCGGCGGTCTCCGCCACGCGCTGGAGGCCCTGCACCAGGCGGAGCTCGGAGACGGTGTCCAGGCGGGTGAGTTCCTGGATGCCGCTGCTGGCGGGGATGATCCGCACGCCGTAGGCGCTCTCCAGGAGGATCTCCTCCAGCACCTTCTCGCCCCGGAGGACGTGCTCCAGGGTGTACTTCGGCGCCAGGCCCAGCAGGATGTCCAGGTTGGCGAGGCCGAAGTCCGCGTCCATGACGACGACGCGCTGGCCCTGCTGGGCCAGGGCCTGGGCCAGGCCGGCCACGACGTTGGTCTTGCCCACGCCGCCCTTGCCGGAGGTGATGGCCAGCACGCGGGCGGCGAAGAGGGGGGCCTCCGGGTGCTGCCCCTGGGCCATGCTGCGGAGCCGGGAGGCCTGGTCGCTCATTGAACCTCCTTGACGCCGGGAAGGATGAGATCCGCCACGCGCCGGCTGGTGGCCAGCTCCAGGGCCTCGGGCACTTCCTGGCCCGTGCCCAGGTAGCTGAGGGGGCGCTTCACGCGCACCAGGGTGCTGAGGATGGGGCCGTAGGTGGAGGTTTCGTCCAGCTTGGTGAAGAGCAGCCGGGTGGGGCGGAGGGGCTCGTAGCGCGTGGCGATCTCGGTGAGGTCGCGGGGCTTGGTGGTGGCGGAGAGCACCAGGTGGGTCTCCACCTCCGGCAGCTCGTCCAGCAGGCCGCGGAGCTGGTTCAGCACCTCGGTGTCCTTGGGGCTGTGGCCCGGCGTATCGATGAGCACCAGGGCCCGGTCCTGGTAGAAGCGGATGGCGCCGCGCAGATCCTCCACCGTGAGCGCCACGTGCATGGGCACCTGGAGGATCTGGGCGTACTGCTGGAGCTGGTCCACCGCCGCCATGCGGTAGGTGTCCAGGGTGAGGAGGGCCACCTTCTGCTTGAGCTTGAGCTGGGCGTAGGCCGCCAGCTTGGCCAGGGTGGTGGTCTTGCCGACGCCGGTGGGGCCCACGAGCGCCGCCACGCGCATCTTCCCGGGGTCGAGCTGGATGGGCGGCGCCACGGGGATGAAGTCCGCGATGACCCGCCGCAGGAAGAGCCGGGCCCGCTCGGGATCCACGTTTCCCGAGGCGGTGTCGCCGTCCTGCTCCGTGAGGGCCCGCTGGGCGAACTCGCAGAGCCGGAGGGCGATCATGGGCTCCACGTCGTTGGCCGCCAGGTCGCCGTAGAGGTCCAGCAGGCTGGGGGGCAGCTGCAGCTGGGCGGGGGGCATGCCCTGGCGCTGGAGCCGGTTCAGCATGGTCTTCAGGTGATCCAGCTCCTCCAGGATGGAGGCGTTGCGCGAATCATTGTCCTTCAGCGCCGCCACGGCGCCCTTGATCTCCAGCAGCTCCCGGCGCAGGGGCTGCAGGTCCACGGGCGGGGGCGGGGGGGCGCCCTGGGGCCGGGCGGCCTCGCGGGCGGGACGGGCGGCGGGTTTCGGGGCCGGGGCCTCCAGGGAGGGGCGCAGCCCGTAGGTGAGGGGCGGCGCGCCCACGGCCTGTTCCTTCGCCACCGGGGCCTGGGCGGCCTCGTCCACCGCGGCGGTGACCTCGATGACGGTCTCCTCCCCCAGCCCCAGGGCGGCGGGCCGCCGGCGGGTGCGGGTGGAGAGGATGAAGGCCTCCTCGCCCATCTCGCGCTTCACGATGTCCAGGGCCTCCTGCATGGAGGCGGCTTCGAAGGTCTTCACGCGCATGGGGCACCCTCGGGGTGGGCTGTGGGCCGTGGGCTGGGGGCTGGGGGCTGCCGGAGCATCAGGACACCGTTCCCAGGTTCACTACGCGGATGTCCGCGGGGATCTCGCTGTGGCTCAGCACCACGAGGTGGGGCAGGGCCCGCTCCAGCAGGCGGCGCAGGTGGGGCCGCACCATGGGGCTGGTGAGCAGGACGGGCTGGGCCCCGGGCAGCATGGCGGCGATGCCGTTGGCGATGCGGGCCAGCAGTTCCTGGCTGCGGACCGGCTCCAGGGCCAGGAAGCTGCCCCGGTCGGTCTGCTCGATGCCGCCCTGGAGGGTCTGCTCGATCTGGGGATCCAGCACCAGCACGCCCAGCTCCCCGTTGTCGGAGAGGTGGGGGCCGGTCAGCACCCGGCCCAGGGCCTGCCGGACGTACTCGGTGATGATGCCCACGTCCTTCGTCAGGCTCGCGGTGTCGGCGGTGGCCTCCAGGATGCGGCCCAGGTCCCGCACGGGGACGCGCTCCCGCAGGAGGTTCTGCATCACCTTCTGGAGGGTGCCCACGGAGAGGACATTGGGGATGAGATCGTCCACCAGCTTCGGGGTGGACTCCTTGAGGGTGTCGAGGAGGTGCTGGACCTCCACCCGGCCCAGCAGCTCCGGGGCGTGCTGCTTGATGAGTTCGGACAGGTGGGTGGTCAGCACCGTGGCGGGCTCCACCACGGTGTAGCCGATCATCTGGGCCCGGTCCTTCAGGCCCTCGCCGATCCAGTAGGCGGGCAGGCCGAAGGCGGGTTCCTTGGTGGGCGTGCCGGCCAGATCCTCGGTGGCGGTGCCGGGGTTCATGGCCAGGAACTGGGTGGGTTGCAGGTCGGCCCGGGCGATCTCCTCGCCCCGGAGCAGGATGCGGTAGGTGTTGGGGGGGAGCTGCAGGTTGTCGCGGATGCGCACCGGGGGCACCACGATGCCCAGCTCCTGGGCCATCTGGCGCCGCACGGCCTTGATCCGCTCCAGCACCGTGCCGCCCTGGTTCACGTCCAGCATGGGGATGAGGCCGTAGCCCACCTCCAGGCCCAGGGGATCCACCTTGAGCAGGCCCTCCACCTTCTCGCCGGCCTCGGCCGCAGCCTTGGCCTTCTCCGCCGCGGCGGCCTCCGCGGCCAGGGAGGCGGGGGTGGGCTTGGGCAGCTTCCAGGCCGCGTAGGCCATGATCCCGAAGATCGAGCCCATGGCCCAGAAGGGGAAGAGGGGCAGGCCCGGCACGGCCCCGAAGAGGAAGAGCACCGAGGAGGCCAGGCCCAGGGGCCGGGGATCCGCGCCCATCTGGCTCAGCACCTCGCCGCCCAGGCCGCCGGAGTCGGCGCCGGTGCGGGTGGTGAGGATGGCGCCCCCCACGCTGACCAGCAGGCTGGGGATGACCGTCACCAGGCCGTCGCCCACGGTCAGCAGGGTGTAGGTCTGCAAAGCCTGCATGACCGGCATGTTGTACTGCACAACGCCCAGGATGATGCCGGCCACGATGTTCACGGCCAGGATGATCAGGGCCGCCACGGCGTCCCGCTGGGTGAACTTCACGGCGCCGTCCATGGCCCCGTAGAAGCCGGCCTCCTCCTGGAGGTCCTTGCGGCGGCGGCGGGCCTCCTGCTCGTCGATGTAGCCCGCGTTCAGGTCGGCGTCGATGGCCATCTGCTTGCCGGGCATGGCATCCAGGGTGAACCGGGCCGTCACCTCGGCGATGCGGCCCGCGCCATGGTTGATGACCAGGAACTGGATGGCCAGCAGGATCAGGAACACCACCAGGCCGATGACATAGCTGCCGCCCACCACGAACTGGCCGAAGGCCTGCACCATGTGCCCCGCGGCGGCTGGCCCCTGGTCGCCGGCGTAGAGCAGGATCCGCCGGGTGGTGGCCACGTTGATGGACAGACGGAAAAGCGTCACCACCAGCAGCACCGAGGGGTAGGAGCTGAACTCCTTGGGCCGGGGGACATACATGCCCACCATGAGGATCAGCAGGCTGAGGGTGATGTTCAGGACGATGAGCAGGTCGAGGGTGAAGGCCGGCAGGGGCAGGATCATCACCACCAGCACGATCAGCACGAAAATGGGCGCGCCCAGGTCCGACCGCCTCGCCAGGCGGCTCATATACGGAAGCAGACGGTCCAGGAAGGTCAACATACCGACACCCGGTGGGTGCGGGGCGAGGGACGTGCCAGGGACCGGCCGTGGGGCGGGGAAAGGATCTCCACGAAGGGCACGAAGGAACGTTCCAGGCCACGAAGGCAGGTCGACCTGCCTGGCTTGCCTTCGTGGCCTTGTCGGCGCCCGAAGGGCGTCTTCGTGTCCTTCGTGGCGGTCCTTGATGACCGGAAGGCGCTCCTACCTCGGGATCTTCAGCGAATCCCAGCGTTCCGGCGGATGGAACCGGCTCCGCCAGCCGGCCCAGCTCACCCGCTGGAAGGTGACGGTGCCCGGCCAGGGGACCCGGTCCAGCCAGGTCCGGAGGGCCCGCTGGAGCCGGAGGCGCTGGTCGGGGGCCAGGGCGGTGTCGGCGCCGGTCCAGGCCCCCGGGCGGCGGGCCTTGACCTCCACCAGGCGCAGCTCCGGCCCCCGGCTCACCAGCAGATCCAGCTCCCAGCGGCCCAGCTTCTGGCGCCAGGCCACCAGGTCCCAGCCCCGGAGCCAGAGCAGCCAGAGGGTCAGCCGCTCCGTGCGGACCCCCAGGCGGCGGGCCGCCTCACCCCGCCTAGACTGGGCCATGGGGTTTTCCCATCGAGAAGACAAATGAACACCGCCAAGGCGCCAAGACGCCAAGGAAAAACGAAAGCAATTCCTTTGCAGTTCTTGGCGCTCTTGGCGTCTTGGCGGTGATTCCTTTTTGCATGGATGGCTCGATGTCACTCGTCTCTTCTGGGTAGCAGCAGGCTGCGCTGGACGCGCTCGAGGTTGCCGTGGAGCCGCACCTGCTTCCAGGCCAGGACCATGGCGTAGCCCAGCCAGACCCAGAGCAGGCGGGGATCGGCGGGGGTCTTCTTCAGCACCTCCGTGCCGATGTCCAGGCGCAGGCCCTGCAGGAACCAGACCACCACGCCGAAGCCGATGATGAGGTGCCCCCAGCGGATCCAGTAGGGGCGCAGGCCCTCCTTGGCCTTCCAGCGGAGCAGCAGCCAGCGGTCGAAGCGGTCGCTCTTCTCCTCCGCGAAGTGCAGGGCCAGCAGCTGGTCCACCAGGGGCGCGTAGCGGTGGACCTTGAGCTCCTGGAGCTCCTCCTCGCCGTTCAGCTTGCGGAGGAAGGCGCTGCGGATCTTCCCCACGCACTCCTCCCAGGGCGCCTCCTCCCGGCGCAGGGCCAGGTGCAGGCGCACCAGCCCCACCCAGAGCAGGGCCTGGGCCACCAGCACCAGCCACAGGGCCCAGCCCTGCCACCCCTGGGTGTGCACGAGTTCGAGGAAGCGGGCGAGATCCATGGGGGGTCAATCCTCAGTCTTCAGTCCTCAGCCTACTGCCCACTGCCCCGGCTCACACTTTGGTCCAGGGCACCTCGCCGGCGGCCAGGAAGGCCTCGCCGTCCAGGCCCTGGTCCTCCGCGCGCTGGAGGAGGTGCTGGAGGGCCTCGGCGGTGGCTTCGGCATCCTGCAGGGCGCGATGAGCGCGGGTGTTCACGATGCCGAGGAATTCGCAGAGCTCGGCGAGGCTGCGGCGGGGCAGCTCGGGGATGAGGCGCTTGGCCAGGAGGCGGGTGCAGATGAGCCGGTGGCGGCGCCAGAGGCCCTCGGGCAGCCAGGCCTTGAGGAAGCTGCCGTCGAAGGGGGCGTGGTGGGCCACCCACACCCGGCCCTCCAGCTTCGGGGCCAGCTGCAGCGCCACCTTCTCCCAGGAGGGCGCGCCGGCCAGCATGGGCAGGCTGATGCCCGTGAGGCGCTGGATCTCCTCGGGGAGGAAGCCCTCGATGGCCGCCAGGCTGGACCAGCGGTCCTCCGTCACGGGGCCCGCCAGGCGCACCAGGCCCACCTCGGTGATCTCGGAGGGGGGATGGAAGCGGCCGTCCTTGCTCCAGCGGGCGCGGGGGGTGCCGCCCGTGGTCTCCAGATCCAGCACCGCGAACCGCAACTCCCGCAATCGGGGCGAGGCGGGCTCCAGCAGGGGGCCGTCGGTCATGCGCTGACCAGGGTCTTGAGCCCGTCCCTGAACAGCACGTCCACCTTCCGGCCCAGCCGGCGCTGGACGCGGCCCAGGCCGAAGGAGGGGTGGTCCATCCAGGCCCCCTCCTCCCAGCGCTCGGACACGGCGTAGGGCCGGGACTGGCCGCCGCCCTGTTCCTGGGCCAGCAGCTGCTGGTAGAGGGAGGTGGAGCTGCCGGAGCGCGGGGCCCCGCCGGCCTTGGCCGTGGCGGGAATGCGGGGGGTGCGGGGTTCGGGGGCCGGCTTGGCGGCACGGAACTTGTGGACGGAGCGGCAGTTGGCGCAGATCAACTGCTCGGGCACGCCATTGGTGACCGTCAGGATCTGGTGCCGGGTCTCCCCACCACAGCGCCCGCAGGGCGCGTCCACATCCTGGCCGGCGTAGTAGATCTTGCTCATCCCACCAGCCTAGCACCCGTCCCTGGAACCGGACGCTGTCCAGGCGCGGGGCGGATCCCTCCGGAGGCTCAGGGAGCCCCGGGGCCGTCCGCAGGCTAGACCCAAGGGCCTAGGAAGGGGCAGTTAGTTGTAACTATATGATAATATGTGACTTCAATCATATTGCGAATCCGTGACACTGGGCGCACCTTCGATCACCTGGACGTCCGTTGTTTCGTCGCGGCGTTCCCTCCCGCCCCGTCCCACCCTCCCGGAGGCCCCATGACACGGATCCCGTTCAAGACCCTCGCCGGCACAGCCGCGGCCCTGGCGCTCGCGGGCCTGATCGCCGCCTGCAGCGGCTCGAAGTCCGACACCCCGGCGACCTCCACCGCCTCGTCTGTGCCGGCGGCCTCGGAGCAGAAGGGCCTTCCCAATGGCACCAGCTCCTCCAAATACGTGGTGCTGGCCTGGAACGACCTGGGCATGCACTGCCTGAATCCCAGCTACGACGCCGCCGTCATCCTCCCGCCCTACAACACGGTGGTGGCCCAGGTGGTGAAGCGCGGCAACCCGCCCCAGCCCGTCACCTCGGGCCTCACGGTGAGCTACCGGATCCTCAACAACACGAAGTCATCCACCAAGGGGACCTTCGGCCAGTTCTGGACGAACATGCAGCAGCTGTTCGGCGTGACCCTGCCCCTGGACAAGGGCCTGAACCTGGATGACCCCTCCGTGAACAACGGCCTGGCGGGCACCATGCTGGCCAAGGGCGACCACTTCCTGGCGTCGGGCATCCCCCTCACGCCCATCAATGACCAGGGCGTGTGGAACCCCTACCAGGTGGGCGAGATCACGGTGAAGGACGCCAGCGGCAAGGTGGTGGCGAAGACCACGACCACGGTGCCCACCTCCGACGAGATCAACTGCTCCAAGTGCCACGGCAAGGACGCGCTGAACGACGTGCTGAAGAAGCACGACGCGGCCCACGGCACCCAGCTCTTCGCCAACAAGCCCGTGCTCTGCGCCAGCTGCCATGGCAGCCCGGCCCTGGGCGCCACCGGACCCGGCTCCTCGGGGATGTACCTCTCCCAGGCCGTGCATGGCTTCCACGCCACCCGCGGCGCCTCCTGCTACGACTGCCATCCCGGCCCCACCACCCAGTGCAGCCGGAGCCTGGCCCACACCGCGGCGGACGGGAACTGCACGGCCTGCCACGGCGACATGGCCAACGTGGCCAACACCATCAAGAACGGCAGCCGCGTGCCCTGGGCCAACGAACCGAAATGCGTGACCTGCCACACCGGCGTGGCTGGCGTGGACACGGGCACCGCGCTCTACCGGAACGCGCGGGGCCACGGCAACCTCTACTGCTCCGCCTGCCACGGCAGCCCGCACGCGATGGTGCCCACCCGGCAGGCCTCGGACAACGCCCAGGCCATCCAGTACCAGGGCAAGGCCAAGGCCATCGCCAGCTGCGCCGCCTGCCACAGCTCCAACAAGGGCGAAGGCTTCAGCGAGTTCGCCCACAAGCACACCGCGGCGGGTGACAACCAGCCTTCCGCCTGCAACGTCTGCCACACGGGATTCCAGGACGTCACCCAGCAGGCCAAGTGGCCCCACCAGTTCCAGTGGAAGGCCCGCGGCGGATCCAGCGGCGGCGACTGAGCCTCCCGAAGCACGGCAGCGCCCTCCCTCGGGAGGGCGCTGCTCGTTTCACCCCAGCAGCGCCTTCACCTGGGCCAGCCGCTGCTCCCGCTCCTCGGCCTGGCCGCGCAGTTTGGCCACGGCGGCCTCGGGGGCCTTGGTGACGAAGCTGTCGTCGGCGAGGCGGGCGCGGAGCGGCTCCAGCTCCTTCTCCAGCTTGGCCAGCTCCTTCTCCAGCTTGGCCTTCTCGGCGGCGGGATCCTTGAGGCCCGCCAGCTCCAGGGCCACCGCGCCCCCCGCCACCACGGCCACGGCGCGGGTGGGCGAGGCGAGATCGGCCCCGGTGAAGGTGACGGACTCCAGCC
>JAJYBX010000358.1 GCA_021778785.1 Acidobacteriota bacterium | reverse complement strand
GTGGGCCTGGAGCAGCAGGTGGGGCAGGTGGCGCGGGTGAGCCTCGACTACTGGTGGAAGGACAGCCGCAACGCCGCCGACAACAGCCAGTTCCTGAACACGGGGATCCTCTTCCCCATCTCCGCCTGGAAGGGCCGGTTCCACGGCATGGACCTCCGCATCGACACCGTGCCGCTGCGGGGCTGGTCGGCCTACCTCAGCGCGGGCACGGTGCGGACGCTGTTCTACAGCCCCACCCTGGGCGGGCTGGATTCCGCCAACCCCACGGTGAACGGCCCTGACGGCACCCCCTATCTCATCGACCACGACCAGAAGCTCACGGCCCAGCTCGGCCTGCGCTACGAACAGGGCGGCTTCTTCGCCCAGGCCGTGGTGCGGCACGACTCGGGACTGGAGGCGGGCGACCCCACCACCGTGGCCGGGAATCCCGACTACGCCTTCGGCATCCCCTATGTGCGGGCGGAATGGGACAGCCTCGTGGGCCTGAACTACCGCATCAAGGCCCGGACGATCCTGGACCTCAACGTGGGCCAGACCTGGAAGCTGACGGCTGACCGGCGCCTGAGCGCGGGGGTGGACCTGCTCAACGCCACCGACGAGAAGGGCCTCTACAACTTCCTCAGCACCTTCGGCGGCACCCACGTGATCCCGCCCAGGACCCTGGCGGCCCACCTCAAGCTGCAGTTCTGAAGCCTCAGAGGGGATGCTCGAAGCTGAGGTAGAGGAAGATCCCCTTCTCGCCCCGGCTGGGCCCCACGCCGATCATGGCGGCGAGGCCCGGCACCACCTGCAGGCCCTTCGGCAGGTTCCAGGCCCAGCGGACCCCGGGGGCCACGTAGGCGCTCTGCGCGGGCTGGCGCAGGCCCGGGCCCGCCACCACGTCGCCGCTGGTGTACGCGAACTCGAGCATCAGGTTGACGTCCCGGCGGGCGAGCCAGATGAAGCTCTGGCCCACGTTCCAGGTGGCGATATCGGCCTCGTTCCCCAGCAGATCCTGGGCGTGGGGGGTGTGCGTGTAGCCCAGGTTCACATGCGTGACGAAGCGCTCCCCCAGGACCACGCTCAGGGGCAGGTTGGCCTGGACGCCCAGGTGCCCGTTCCCGCGGCCCTGGCGGTGGTTCCCCGTGGGCAGCAGCAGGGAGAGGCGGGGCGCGAAGGCCACGGGGGCGTCCCCATCCCCCAGCAGCTGGTAGCGGTAGTTGAGGGCGAGGTCGCCGAACCCGCGCCGGCCGCCATCCGGCGAGGAGGCCAGGCGCTGCACCGGCACCGTGAGGCTCAGCTGGTGGGCCAGCCCGCCCATGGGCCACTCCTCCGTGAAGGTGTAGACCCAGTCCCCGCTCTGCTGCAGGCGGGTGAAGGTGGAGATGTGCTGGATGACCCCCGGCTCCTGGTTGTAGGCCTCCTCCAGGAGGAAGGAGTTGTCCTGGATGGGGGCCTCCTTCGGCGGCTGCTGGGCCCGCAGGCCCGGCGCGGCGAGGAGGAGGGCGAGGATGGGGGAGGCGGAGGTCGTGAATCGCATGAGACGATACTGAGTCTCAATAAATTCAAAAACAAGTCCCCCCGGTACGGACGTGACCCGCGTCACCCGGGGGCGGCGCGGGTCAGGTTCCGTTCAAAGGCCGATCAGGCTTCGGCGGGTTCGCCCAGGCCCCGGCGCTTGCCCACCCACTCGTAGAAGCTGGGGAGCACCAGCAGGGTGAACAGGGTGGAGGTCACGAGGCCGCCCACCATGACGATGGCCAGGGGGCGTTCCAGCTCGCTGCCGCCGAAGCCGAGGAGCATGGGCGACAGGCCGAGGATGGCGGCCCCGGCGGTCATCAGCTTGGGCCGCACGCGGCCCAGGCTGGCCTCCAGCACGGCGTCCCGGAGGGAGAGCCCCGAGGCGTACAGATCCTTCACCTGGGTGATGAGCACCAGGCTGTTCTGCACGGCCACGCCGAAGAGGCCGATCATGCCGACGATGGAACTCACGTTCCAGGTCTCGCCCGCCAGCCAGAGGCCGAAGAGGCCGCCGGCGAAGGCGTTGGGCAGGGTGGCGAGGACCACGGCCACCTCCCACCAGCGGCCGAGGGCCACGTAGAGCAGGCCCACGACGATGCCCAGGGCCACGGCGATGGCGATGAGCAGGCGCTGCTGGGTTTCCCGGGCCTCCTCGATGCGGCCGCCGAGCTTCACGACCGTCCCCTTGGGCAGGGGATAGGAGGCCAGCAGCTGGTCCACCTGCTTGGCGGTGCCGCCGAGATCGCCCTCGGAGCGCAGGTTCAGGGCCAGCCGCCGCTGGGCGGATTCGCGGCGGATCATGCTCGGCGTGGTGGTCTCCTCGAAGCGCACCACCTGGCCCAGCTCCAGCACGCGGCCGTCGTCGAGCACCAGGGGCAGGCGCTGGAGCCGCTCGGGGGTGGCCTCGCCCGGGATCTGGAACTTCACCACCCGGCCGATGCGCTGGGGGCCGTCGAAGCGGGGGGCCGTCTCGATGCCCTGGAGGGCCGCCTGCAGGGTCTGGAGCAGCAGGGGCCGGGGCACGCCCAGGTGGCGGAGATCCTTGTCATCGATGACCACCTGCCACTTGGGCAGGGGGCCGCCGGTGTCGGGCGCCACGGAGCGGACGGAGGACAGCGAGGCCAGCTTCTTCCGCAGATCCGGCATGACGGGATCCAGCGCGGCGAGGTCGGGGTTGAACAGCTTCACCTGCAGGTCGGCGGGGGTGCCGCCGAGCCCTTCGGAGATCTTCATGTTCATGGGCGTGGTCAGCTCCACGGGGTAGGGCATCCGTTCCGCCAGGGCGGCCAGGTCTGCCTCCACCTTCCGGGGATCCGCCTTGGGATCCAGCAGCACGAGGATGTCGCTGGAGTAGTGCGGCATGGGGTCCTCGGTGACATCGCCGCGGCCCGTGCGCCGGTAGAAGTCCTTCACGCCGGGCACCTGCCGGATGGCCTGGCCCAGCATCCGGTTGCCCTGGTCCACCGCCTCCAGGCTGGTTTCCGCCGGGAAGTTGGGGGTGAGGATGTAGGCGCCCTCGTCCAGGGTGGGCAGGAAGTTGCTGCCGAGGCCC
>JAJYBX010000011.1 GCA_021778785.1 Acidobacteriota bacterium | reverse complement strand
GCCCATCGTGGCCGACGCCGAGGCGGGCTTCGGCGGTCCCCTCAACGCCTTCGAGCTGATGAAGGGCATGATCGAGGCCGGCGCCGCGGGCGTCCACTTCGAGGACCAGCTCTCCAGCGAGAAGAAGTGCGGCCACCTGGGGGGCAAGGTGCTCATCCCCACGGGCCACTTCATCCGCACCCTCGTGGCGGCCCGCCTGGCGGCGGACGTGCTGGACGTGCCCACCCTCGTCATCGCCCGCACGGACGCCGACTCCGCGCGGCTCATCACCTCCGACGTGGACGAGCGGGACCGGCCCTTCCTCACGGGCGAGCGCACGCCCGAGGGCTTCCACCGCATCACCGGCGGCCTGGACATGGCCATCGCCCGGGCGAAGGCCTACGCGCCCTACGCGGACCTCATCTGGTGCGAGACCTCCACGCCGGACCTGGCGGAGGCGCGGGCGTTCGCCGAGGGCGTCCACGCCGAGTTCCCCGGCAAGCTGCTGGCCTACAACTGCTCGCCCTCCTTCAACTGGAAGAAGAAGCTCTCGGATGCCGAGATCGCCACCTTCCAGCAGGAACTGGGGGCGATGGGCTACCGGTACCAGTTCGTGACCCTGGCGGGCTTCCACAGCCTGAACCACGGCATGTTTCAGCTGGCCCGCGGCTACCGGGACGAGGGCATGGCCGCCTATTCCCGCCTGCAGGAGGCGGAGTTCGCCGCCGAGGCTGAGGGCTACACGGCCACGAAGCACCAGCGCGAGGTCGGCACGGGCTACTTCGACGAGGTGGCCCAGGCCGTCAGCGGCGGGCTGGCCTCCACCCTGGCCCTGGTCGGCTCCACCGAAGCCCAGCAGTTCCATTAGGGCCGTGGGCCATGGGCAGTAGGTTGTGGGCCGCGGGGGCTACTTGGTGGCTTCCGCGGCCTTCTTCTCGGCCAGGGTCTTCTCGTTGATGACGGTCTTCCCGTCGCCGGGCTTGCCCTCGGCCTTCTTCCCGGCGGCGCGGACCTGACCCGTGTGGTGGTAGGTCAGGTACTCGCCGAAGAAGACGGCCATGGTGTCCGTGCGGTCCTTGAAGAAGTCGAAGCCGTGGGCCTTGCCCTCGCTGGCCAGGACCTCCACGCCGGGCAGGCCCTTGATGGCCTGGGCGTTGTCGAAGGCGCCCTTGTCATCCGCGGCGGCCAGGACCAGCACGGAGGCCTGGCCCTTGAGCACGGCGGCCTTGAGGTCGGCCGCCGCGTGGTCGCCGAAGGCCACATTGCCCGCCGGGCTGAGGCTCAGGACGGCCACGGGATGGACCTGGGGCTCGGCGAGGATCGCCGCGAAGGCGCCCACGCTGGCGCCAGCCAGGCCGATGCGCCGGCCATCCACGCCATGCTGCTTGCGGACCCAGGTCGCGGCCTGCGCCAGATCGGCGGGGATCTGGTCGAAACCCACGGCCTTGGCGGAAGCAGCGAAGTCGTCCGTGACCTTCACCTCGGCACCGGCCTTCTGGGTGCTGGCGCCGTGGCCGCGGAGGTCCAGGGCGAGGGTGCCGATGCCCCGGGCATGGAGCTTCTCGGCGAGGGGCGCCCAGCCGGCGCGGTCGGCGTGGAACTGGTGGGCCAGGATCACCACGGGCACCTTGCCCTTGGCGGGGGGCAGGGCCAGGGTGCCCTTCACCACGAAGCCGTCGGGGGTGGTGAGGCTCATCTCGGTGGCGGAGGGATCGGAGACCCGGTTCGCGGCCTGGACCGGGGCGGCCAGGGCCACGAGGGCGAGGGGAACCATCAGGCGGGCAGGGCGCATGGGGACCTCTGGGCTGGAGTGCCCCACTCTAGCACGCCTAGCCAAGCCCTCCGGCGCGGTATAAAAGAGAGCTTCCGCCTTGATGAGGTTCCCATGGCCACCCCCGATTCCATCCTCCAGGAAACCAAGCGCCGGATGCACGGCTCCCTCGACGCGCTCAAGAAGGAGATGGCCACCATCCGCACGGGCCGCGCCAATGCGAGCCTCCTGGACAACGTGCATGTGGAGTACTACGGATCCATGGTGCCCCTCAACCAGATGGGCACGGTGTCGGTGCCCGAGTCCGGGATGCTGGTGGTGACGCCCTTCGACAAGAGCGCCATCAAGGCCGTGGAGACCGCCATCCTGAAGTCCGAGCTGGGCATCAACCCCTCCAACGACGGCAACGTCATCCGCCTGCCCATCCCCATGCTCACGGAGGAGCGCCGCCGGGAGCTGGTGAAGGTGCTGCACCGGCTGGGCGAGGAGATCAAGACCGGCATCCGCAACATCCGCCGCGATGCCAACGAGGACGTGAAGAAGCTGGAGAAGGACAAGGCGGTCCACCTCTCCGAGGACGCCGCCAAGAAGGCCCTGGAGGACATCCAGAAGCTCACCGACGCCCACATCAAGGACGTGGACGAGGCCCTCAAGCACAAGGAAGCCGAGATCCTCAAAGTCTGACCCTCGCCGGGTCCCGGGTTCTGCCGCGCGGTGGTCTGCGGCATGATGGGAGCCGGAACTTCCGCGACAGGTCCCCATGCGCCCCACGGCTCGCCTTCTTCCAGCCCTGCTGTTCGGCCTCCTGGCCGGCTGTGTCCGGCCGCCGGAGCCCAACCCGCAGCTCCAGCCGGTGCAACCGGTGGACCGCTGGCTGCGGGGGAAGGCCTACCTGAAGGAGGCGCAGGGCGGCCTGGAGGTCCGGGCAGCCTTCGAGGAGGCCGGTCCCGGCGCCCTGCTGTTCGACGTGGTGGTGGCCAATCGCGGGACGGCACCCGTACTCGTGGCGCCGGAACAGTTCCAGTGCGTGCTGGGCGGGCTGCCCGAGGGCTCCCTGGCGCCGCGGGAGTATGCGGCGGTGGATCCGGAAGTGATGATCCAGCAGCTCGGGCGGGCCAGCGCCGCGGAACAGGCCACGAAGGGGACCACCAACGCCTTCCGGGGGATCTTCCTCCTGGCGGACCTGGGGGACGCCCTCTCGGCCAGCACCCAGCGGAGCGCCCGGGAACAGCGGGAGGTGCGCCAGGACCACCGGGAGACCTATCGCGACATGGATGCGGCGGACCGGCAATCGGACGCGCGCCTCTCGGGGCTCGCGGGCCAGCGGCGTCACTGGGAGGAGGACTGCGTCCGGAAGACCACCCTGGACCCCGGCTACGGCCTGCGGGGGAAGGTGGTGTTCCACCTCGACGCGCGGAGGGCCGGCACGGTGGCGCTCCGGCTCCCCCTGGGCCCGCAGACCTTCCAGTTCGATTTCCGCGCCCGGTAGGGCTTGCTAGGATGCCCTAGGTCGGCCGTACGGAATCCGGGCCCGACGCCTGCTTCCGAGGTCCGATCTTGCCTTCCCTGCCCGTCCTCCTCCTCCTCATGCTCGCCGCGCTGCTGGCGGGCTTCATCGACGCGGTGGTGGGGGGCGGGGGGCTCATCACGGTGCCGGCCCTGCTGCTGGGCCTGCCCGCGGGCACACCGCTGCCCACGCTGCTGGGCACCAACAAGGTGGTGGCCGTGACCGGCACCACCCTGGCGGCGGGCAAGTTCGTGCGGGCCAAGGCCCTGGACTGGCGGGAGATGGTGCTGCCCGTGGTGGCCTCGGGGCTGGGCTCGGCCGGCGGCGTCTGGCTCACCTACCACATGCACGGGGATTTCCTGCGGCCCCTCATGCTGGGCCTGCTGGTGGCCATGCTGGCCTTCACCCTCCTCAAGCCCGACCTGGGCAGCCTGCACGCCCCCCGTTTCGGACTGACCCACCAGCGCGGGCTGGCCGCGCTGATCAGCGTGGGGCTGGGCTTCTACGACGGGTTCTTCGGGCCCGGCACGGGTTCGGTGCTGATCTTCCTCTTCGTGGCGGTGCTCGGGTTCGACTTCCTGCGGTCCTCGGCCCTGGCCAAGGCCGTCAACTGGGCCTCCAACATCACGGCCATGGGCCTCTTCGTCCTGCGGGGCAGCTGGCTGCCGGTGGTGGCCCTGAGCATGGCCGTGGCCAACGGCGCCGGCGGCTACCTGGGCGCCCACGTGGCCCTCACCCGCGGGAGCCGCTGGGTGCGGATGGTGTTCATCGGGGTGGTGGGGGTCCTCATCCTCCGACTCGGATGGCAGGTCCTTCGCGGAACCCCCTGACCGGGTATCCTTGTCCCCCATGCCCGCCCCCCGTCCGCGTCCCTTCGGCTGGGACCTCCTCCTCCGAGCCCTGCGCTTCTTCTACCTGCTCTGGGGTGGGATGCTCCTGTCCACCCTGGCGTTCTACGGGCGGTTGAGGCTCCCCTCGATGTTCTGGCACTGGCCCGACCTCTGCCGGCTGGCCGTGGGGGCCTGGGGCCGGGCCCTGGCGATGGGGCTGGGGCTGGTGATGTGCCTGGCGGCCCTGGTGGAAGTGTGGGAGCTGGTGGACCGCCTGCTCGTGCGGGTCATGGGCGACTCCGACCGCTGATTCGGCTTGGTATCCCGCCCCCTTTTGGCGATGCTGGAGGGATGGCCGTGAACCCTTCCCGGGTTCGGGCCATTCATGGGAAGTGACTTCGAGAGGCGGTGGCATGAGGCAGGGGATCCGAGCTGTGATGGGGGCGGGACTGGCGATGGGCCTGGCGGGCCTGCCGGCGGCGGCCCAGGGTGTTTCCCTTCCGGCCTCCGATCCCGTGGGCATCGCCCGCAGCGGCGTCCAGGTGGCCTACGGCTACAGCCTGGAAGCGGCGGGCGCGAACCCGGCCCTGCTGGCCTCGCTCAGGGACGCGCGCTCGGCCTACCTGGCCGCGGGCCTGGAGCTGCAGTCCTCGCAGGTGAGCCTCGAATCGAACCAGAAGACCTGGTACAGCTCGGACCGGAACCGCGGCATCGCGGGCTTCGGCGCGGCCTTCCGCGTGGCGCCGGCCCTCACGCTGGGCCTGAAGCTCGACACCCCGTTCCAGCGGCACGGCGAATTCGCCCCGGACGCCCCCAACCGCTTCATGGGCGATCGGATCGACCTCTCGGGCCATCGTCTGGAGGCCCAGGCCGCCTGGGCCCTCACGCCGGCCATCTCCGTCGGGGTGGGGCTGGGCGCGACCCGGTTGAGCTTCGAATCAGGTTCGGCGGTCCGCGTGGGCGTGCCCCTCGACCCCACCCAGCCCGCCTCCCCGGCCAATCCCGTGAACGGGGTCGCTGAACAGGGGATCGGCGAGACCGGCACCAAGACGGTTCCCAGCTACAGCCTCGGTTTCCGTTGGGCGATCAGCCCCCGCTGGACCCTGGGCCTGGCCCACCAGTCCGGCTACCGGACGGATCTCGGCCTCTCCGCCGCCCTCCGCGGAGGCCTGGCCGGCGTCTACGCCAACGACGGCATGAGCGCCGCCCTGCTGGGCACCGGCACCCGCGCCGCCACGCTGCTGGGCCTCGCCACGCCCGTGGCGGGGAGCGGCCGCCTGGAACTGCCGTCGCAGACGTCCATCGGCATGCGCCAGCGGGTCAATTCCATGATCACCTGGGAGGGCGATCTCCGCTGGACCGCGGCGGGGCTGCAGGTGCCGGGCTTCGCCCAGCTCGATACGCCCTCCGGGACCGCGGCTTCCCCGGCCACTGTGGCCAGGGGCAAGGCGCACCTGGGCGGCGGACTCTCGGCGGAGGTCGAACTCGGCAAGGACTGGACGCTGCGTGCCGGGGCCTTCCTGGATCAGGCCTCCGTGGACGAGGCGCAGGTCGATCCGCTCCTCGGCGGCACGCGCCAGGCCACCTTCTCCTTCGGCGCCGGCTACCGGGTGTGGGGGGGCGAACTGAGCATCGGCTACCAGTACCGCCAGGCCAAGGACCAGGATGTCACCACGCTCGACGGCGTCTGGAGTGCCGCGGGCTTCCGCGCCACGGGCAGCCGCACCCGCCTGGAGAGCATGGGGCACCTGCTGGCCATCGGCTTCAAGCGGAGCTTCTAGCGTGCTCTTCCTGGGCCCCCACGCCTGCGAGGAGGCCCTGGTCCGGGGCGAGCTGCACTCCCTCTGGATCGCTCCGGCCGCCTGGGGCCGCGTGGCCCGGCTCGTCGCCGACGCCCGCAACGCGGGGGTGGTGCTCCGGCGCGAACCCATGGAGGCGCTGGACCGGAAGGCGCAGGGGCAGCGGCATCAAGGTGTGCTGGGCGAAGGCGGGGCCTTCGCCTACGCGGCCATCGAGGATCTGGAGGCATCCCTGCGGGCTCGCGGGGATGCCGCGTTGTTCCTGGCGCTCGACGGCGTGACCGACCCCCACAACCTGGGGGCGATCCTGCGTTCTGCTGCAGGCGCGGGCGTGGACGGCGTGATCCTGCCCGAACGCCGCTCCGCGGTCGTCAACGAGACCGTGATCCGCGCCAGCGCGGGCACGGCGGGCCGCGTGCCGGTCTGTCGCGTGGTGAACCTGGGCCGGGCCCTGGACGGTCTGAAGGAGGCGGGGGCCTGGATCTACGGCCTGGCGGCGGGGGAGGGCAGCCGCAGCTACCTCGACGAACCCTTCGACCGGCCCACGGTGCTGGTGCTGGGCGCCGAGGGCGAAGGCCTCCACCTGAAGATCCGGGAGCGCTGCGACGGCCTGCTGCACATTCCCATGCCCGGCGGCATCGAGAGCCTGAACGTCTCCGCGGCGGCGGCGGTGGCCCTTTTCCGCGTGCTGGCCCGCCGAGGACCCCATGGAGCCTGAATTTTTCCCTTGTGAGGCCCATGGAGGCGTGATACCTTTCGAGTTCCCTGTCAGGAAAGCCCTGCCTCGCAGTGCCCCTGACACGGAGCCCCGGCAGGGGCTCCGGGGGGGTGGCCCAACCGGTTCGCCGGTGGGCGCCCGGACAGCGTTGACAAGCCCCTCTGGGGCAATGACAAGCAATGCCGAGATGGCCGAGTGGTTAATGGCAGCAGACTGTAAATCTGCCGGGCACCGCCCTACGGAGGTTCGAATCCTTCTCTCGGCACCAGTCACCGGTTCTCCGGCGGCTGGGCCCTGTCCGGGGCGTTCCTCGCGGGAATAGCTCAGTTGGTAGAGCGTCAGCCTTCCAAGCTGAATGTCGCGGGTTCGAACCCCGTTTCCCGCTCCATCCTTCCGCCCTCCGGGCGGCAAGGTTCCCACCCCGCCGCACTGTGGCGGGAAGGTTCAAGGCCCACATAGCTCAGCGGTAGAGCACTTCCTTGGTAAGGAAGAGGTCACCGGTTCAAGCCCGGTTGTGGGCTCCACCCTTCGCACCGTTCAACCCCCATTTTTCTCCCACTCTTCAGGAGGTTTCCGTGGCCAAAGAGAAATTTGATCGTTCGAAGCCGCACGTCAACATCGGCACCATCGGCCATGTGGACCACGGCAAGACCACGCTGACCGCGGCGATCACCTTCGTGCTCGCGAAGAAGTTCGGCGGCGAGACCAAGTCCTACGACCAGATCGACTCCGCGCCGGAGGAGAAGGCCCGCGGGATCACGATCAACACCGCCCACGTCGAGTACCAGACCGAGAAGCGCCACTACGCGCACGTCGACTGCCCCGGCCACGCCGACTACGTGAAGAACATGATCACCGGCGCGGCCCAGATGGACGGCGCCATCCTCGTGGTGGCCGCCACCGACGGCCCGATGCCCCAGACCCGCGAGCACATCCTGCTCGCCCGTCAGGTCGGCGTGCCCTACATCGTGGTGTTCATGAACAAGGTGGACATCGCCGACCCCGAGCTCACCGAGCTGGTCGAGATGGAGATCCGCGACCTGCTGTCCTCCTACCAGTACCCCGGCGACGAGATCCCCATCATCAAGGGTTCCGCCCGTCTCGCCCTGGATCACGCCGACACGCCGGATCATCCGGACTGCGCCTGCATCCATGAGCTGATGGCCGCCGTCGACGCCTACATCCCCGATCCCACCCGCGCCATCGACAAGCCCTTCATCATGCCCGTCGAGGACGTGTTCACGATCACCGGCCGCGGCACCGTGGTGACCGGCCGCATCGAGCAGGGCATCGTGAAGGTGGGCGAGGAAGTCGAGATCATCGGCCTCAAGGACACCGTGAAGAAGGTCGTCACCGGCGTCGAGATGTTCCGCAAGTCCCTGGATCAGGGCCAGGCCGGCGACAACGCGGGCATCCTGCTCCGCGGCGTGGAGCGCAAGGACGTGGAGCGCGGCCAGGTGCTCGCCAAGCCCGGCAGCATCACCCCCCACACCAAGTTCAACGCCCAGGTGTACGTGCTGACCAAGGAAGAGGGCGGCCGCCACACCCCCTTCTTCAACAAGTACCGCCCCCAGTTCTACTTCCGCACCACGGACGTGACGGGCTCCATCGAGCTCGAGGCCGGCCGCGAGATGGTCATGCCCGGTGACAACGTCACCCTGACCGTCGAGCTGATCCAGCCCATCGCCATGGACAAGGGCCTGAAGTTCGCCATCCGCGAAGGCGGCCGTACCGTCGGTGCCGGCAACGTGGGCGAGATCCTGGCCTAGCCTGGAATCGCCCTCTGACTTAGGAGGTTCTCATGCGCGAAATCGTCCACCTGCAGTGCCAGGAGTGCAAGCGCAAGAACTACAGCACCACCAAGAACAAGAAGACCACCACGGGCAAGCTTGAGTTCAACAAGTTCTGCCGGTTCTGTGGTGGTGTGAAGGTGCACCGCGAGGCCAAGTAGCCTCCGGTCCCACGGAGGCCGCCCGGCCCGCGCAACCAGCGGAATCCGGGTGGCCACCACAGGGGAGTAGCTCAGCTGGTAGAGCAGCGGACTCCAAATCCGCAGGTCGCGGGTTCGAACCCTGTCTCCCCTGCCATTCCGGCCCCGGCGCAATCGCTCGGGGCCAGGTTTTTCAAGAACGGACACCAGCCGAGGGGTTCAGCGTGATCGGAGCCATCAAGCAGCAGGCCAGAGATCTCAAGGCCGAGCTCGACCGGGTCGATTGGCCCAGCCGGGACAAGGTGCTGTCCACCACCTGGACCGTCGTGGCGATCTCGATCTTCGTGGGTGTCTTCCTGTGGGCGGCCGATTGGGTCCTGGCCAGGGGCTTCGCCCTCTTCTTCCCGCGCCACTGAAGGAGGCTGCCGTGACCGACCTTGTGAGCACGCCCCAGGCTTCCGCGGACCCGATCCAGGCCCGGGAACTGAAGTGGTTCATCATCCACACCTACTCCGGCTACGAGGCCAAGGTGATGGAGCACCTCCGCCAGCGCATCAAGATGGAGGAGCGCGACGGCAGCTTCGGGGACATCCAGATCCCCGAGGAGACCTACGAGGAGATGAAGGTCGACGCCAAGTCCGGCCGCAAGGAGCGCGTCGTCAAGAAGCGCAAGTCCTTCCCGGGCTACCTCCTGGTGCAGATCCAGGTGGAGCGCAAGGGCGACGGCTCCGTGGAGATGGCGGACGCCGACTGGCACCTGGTGCGCAACACCCCGAAGGTCACCAGCTTCGTGGGGGCCAACAAGAAGCGGCCCACGCCCCTGACGGACGAGGAGGTCCGCCAGATCATGCACCACACCGAGGAGACCCAGGAGAAGCCCAAGCCCAAGTACCACTTCGAGAAGGGCGAGAAGGTCCGCATCATCGACGGCCCCTTCGCCAACTTCGAGGGCGACGTGGAGGAGATCCACGAGGAGCGCTCCACCATCAAGGTCATGGTCACGGTCTTCGGCCGGTCCACGCCGGTGGAGCTGGACTTCATCCAGGTCGAAAAACGGTAGTGCTGTCCGGGGGACCGCGCTGCGCGCTACACCCCCGGAGCCCCCGCGCCCTCATCCGGCGGAGCCGGACTCGGGCTTTTGCAATCCACTTAAGCTTTTTCTGCCCTTTTTTGTTAGACTTTTCAGTCCCGGTCCATTCGGACCGGGACCTTTTCAACCCGGCTGGGCGGTCCTGAGGATCCCCACCCACCAAGGCGGCCGTTGCCGGCGATTGCCGGAATCCACCGCGGGAGCATACCCATGGCAAAGAAGATCACCGGCTACATCAAGCTGCAGCTGCCCGCGGGCGAGGCCACGCCGGCCCCTCCCGTCGGCCCCGCGCTCGGCCAGCACGGCGTGAACATCATGGAGTTCGTGAAGCAGTTCAACGCGAAGTCCGTGGGCGCGGTGGAGAAGGGCACCACCCTCCCCGTCGTCATCACCGTCTACGCCGACCGCAGCTTCAGCTTCATCCTGAAGACCCCGCCCGCCGCCGTGCTGATCAAGAAGAAGATCGGCCTGGACAAGGGCTCCGCCACGCCCAACAAGGTCAAGGTCGGCAAGATCACCAAGGCGCAGCTCGCCGAGATCGCCAAGGTGAAGATGCCCGATCTCACCGCCGGCAGCCTCGAGGCCGCCGTCCGCTCCATCGCCGGCTCCGCCCGCTCCATGGGCGTCGACGTCATCGACTAGCTATTCTCGCGCGGGTCCCGGACCCGCGCGACGCACCTTCTGTTGGAAAGCTGCGCCGTGCGGCGATCCCGGCCACCGCGACCGTCATCGCGGGAGATCGTTCGAGTAGGAGCCAATATGGCAAAACCTGGAAAGAAGTACCGGGCTGCCGCGGCCAAGATCGAAGATCGCCCCTACGAGCTCAAGGATGCCCTCGGCGTCATCAAGGACACGGCCTACGCCAAGTTCGACGAGACGGTTGAAGTGCACATGAGGCTCGGCGTCGACCCCCGCCACGCGGACCAGATGGTCCGTGGCACCATCGTGCTGCCCCACGGAACGGGCAAGACGATGCGGGTGGCGGTCATCGCAGGCGGCGAGAAGGTCAAGGAAGCGGAGGCCGCGGGCGCCGAGATCGTGGGAGGGGATGACCTGGTGGAGAAGATCGCCGCCGGATTCCTCGACTTCGATGCTCTGGTGGCGACCCCCGACATGATGAAGGGCGTCGGCCGCCTGGGTAAGGTGCTCGGTCCCCGCGGACTGATGCCCAACCCCAAGACGGGCACCGTGACCTTCGATGTGGCCAAGGCCATCAAGGAGATCAAGGCCGGCAAGGTGGAGTACCGCGTCGACAAGACCGGGATCATCCACGCTCCCGTCGGGAAGCTGTCCTTCGGCGTCGAGAAGCTGGAGGAGAACGCGAAGGCCCTCATCGACGCTGTGCACAAGGCCAAGCCCTCCACGGCGAAGGGGAAGTACGTGAAGACGATGTATGTCGCCTCCACCATGGGCCCCTCCGTCACCCTGTCCACCGCCGGCGTCGAGAAGTAGGAGGCCGACCATGGAAAAGAACCAGAAGATCGCTGAAGTCGCCGAGCTCAAGGAAACCTTCGCCGCCGCCACCTCGGCTGTGGTGATCGAATTCAAGGGCCTCGTCGTCGAGAAGGACACCGCCTTCCGCAAGAGCGTCCGCGAGAGCCGGGCCCAGTACCGTGTCAGCAAGAACACGCTGCTCCGCCTGGCCGTCAAGGAGACGCCCTTCGAGGCGCTTGGTGGCTCCTTCAAGGGCGCCAGCGCCGTGGCCACCACGCACGACGATGTCATCGCGCTGGCCAAGGCCGTGAACGGCTTCCTGAAGGACAATCCGGCCGCCATCTTCAAGGCCGGCATCATGGATGGCAAGCAGATCAGCGCGAAGGAGCTCCAGGCCCTGGCCGAACTCCCGAGCCGCGATGTCCTCATCGCGAAGCTGCTCTACCTCATGAAGTACCCGATCTCCGGCCTGGCGGTCGCCCTCGAGGGCATCCGCAAGCAGAAGGCCGGCGAGTAGCGGCTCTCCAACCCCGAACCCGAAACCCATTCAATGCATGCAGGAGGCCAACATGGCTCTCACCGCCGATCAGCTCATCGCTGAAATCGAAACCATGACCGTCCTTGACCTGGCGAACCTGGTCAAGGCCCTCGAGGAGCGCTTCGGCGTCTCCGCCGCCGCCATGGCCGCTCCCGCCGCTGGCGGCGCCGCCCCGGCCGCCGCTGCCGAAGAGCAGACCGAGTTCAACGTCATCCTCGCGGATGCCGGTGCCAACAAGCTGAACGTCATCAAGGCGGTCCGCGAAGTGGTCGCTGGCCTCGGCCTCAAGGAAGCCAAGGACCTGGTCGATGGCGCTCCCAAGGCTGTCAAGGAAGGCGTTGCCAAGGACGAGGCCCAGAAGATCAAGGAAAAGCTCGAGGCCGCTGGCGCCAAGGTCGAGATCAAGTAGCCTGATTCCAGTATTAACGCAAAGCGCGGGGTGCCTTGTGTACCTTGCGCTTTGCGGTTTCGTCTCGTACTGGTACGATTATTCCTTCCGCCCGGTTCCCCGGGTGGGATCTCTGCCCCGCAAAGGCCCCCGGTTGC
This sequence comes from Acidobacteriota bacterium, assembly GCA_021778785.1. GTDB lineage: Bacteria > Acidobacteriota > Holophagae > Holophagales > Holophagaceae > Geothrix. The sequence continues at coordinate 2,560 of JAJYBX010000011.1, read as the reverse complement.
GAAAACCCCTCCGCAGCAGCACCGACATCGCCACTGGGCCCCTCCATCCGCCAGCCGGCGGTGGGGCGGCCATCGGCGCGTACCGGGGCCTCCACGCCTGAATCCCTTCTCCGGGGCCGCGGCTCCGGAGCGCGCAGTTCTTGAGGGTTCCGCCTATTTCATCTGGAGCGAACCATGAGTGTTCAGCAGAACATCTACCGCCAGCGCCACGATTTCTCGAAGATCCGCTCCCTGGTGCCCATTCCGAATTTGATCGACATCCAGAAGCGGAGCTACGACGAATTCCTCCAGATGAACCTGCTCCACAGCGAGCGGGATCCGCGCGGCCTCAAGGCCGTCTTCGAATCCATGTTCCCCGTGCATAACGGCAAGAACCCGGACGGCACCGACGCCACCCTCGAAGTCGAGTTCCTCGACTACACCGTGGGCCACTGGGCCTGCAAGTGCGAGAAGTACCTGGGCCTGGAGCACCTCCGGACCCAGTGCAAGCAGTGCGGCCACAGCATCGTCTCGGACCACCCGAAGGATCCGACGGTGGACTGCCCCAAGTGCGGCACCCGCAACAAGAACGCCGCCACCATCTGCGACGTGTGCCAGGAACCCGTGTCCATGAAGCAGAAGATGGGCATGGACGAGTGCGTGGAGCGCGGCGCCACCATGGCCGCCCCGCTGAAGATCCGCGTCCGCCTGAACCAGTTCGACAAGGACGACAAGGGCAACCGGCGCTTCAAGCAGAGCCAGGATTCCGAGGTCTATTTCGGCGACCTGCCGATCATGACCGACCGCGGCACCTTCATCATCAACGGCACCGAGCGCGTGATCGTGAGCCAGCTGCACCGCAGCCCCGGCGTGTTCTTCAGCATCGCGCCGGACAAGAGCCTCTACAGCGCCCAGATCATCCCCTACCGCGGCTCCTGGATCGAGTTCGAGCTGGATTCCAAGGGCCTGCTCTACGCCCGCATCGACCGCAAGCGCAAGTTCCTCGGCGCCACCTTCATGCGCGCCCTGGGCCTGTTCAGCGAGGATCTCGGCGCCAACGAGGCCATGCTGCGCCACTTCTACACGCCGGCCACCTTCTTCCTCAAGAAGGGCAAGCTGAGCGTGGCGCCGGGCGAGCTGCTCGTCGGCAAGAAGCTCGGCGAGCCGGTCAAGCACCCGAAGACCAAGGAAGAGATCATCGGGAAGGACAAGAAGATCAGCCGGCGCCTCCTCGAGCAGGTCGAGAAGGCCGGCATCAAGGACGTGCCGGTGGAGCGGGAGATGCTCGACGGCGCCGTCCTGCTGCAGGATGTGGTGAACATGGAGACCGGCGAGGTCCTCATGGAGGCCAACGAGCCCTTCCTCCAGACGCACCTGGAGATGTTCCTCGCGAACAACATCCCGTCCTTCGACGTCTTCTTCCCTGAGAACGACGCCACCGGCAAGGTGTTCTCCGAGACCCTGGCGAAGGATCACACGGAGGACAGCGAGGAGGCCGCCAAGGAGCTCTTCAAGAAGATCCGGCCCGGCGAGCCGGCCACCATGGAGTCCAGCAAGAAGCTGCTCTTCGGCATGTTCTTCGACCCCCAGAAGTACGACCTCAGCAAGGTGGGCCGCCACAAGATCAACGCCAAGCTGGCCCTCAGCACCGACCTGGACTACCGGACCCTGGGCACGAACGATTTCGTCGCCACGGTGCACTACCTGCTGCGCCTGAAGAAGTACGACACCACCCGCCAGGAGGTGAACGAGATCGCCCCCGTCCGGGCCGACGACATCGACCACCTGGGCAACCGCCGCGTGCGGTCCGTGGGCGAGCTCCTGGAGAACGGCTTCCGCGTGGGCCTCGTGCGCGTGCAGCGGGCCATCAAGGAGAAGTTCAGCATCGCGCAGGACCCCAACAGCCCCCTGCAGGCCCACGACCTCATCAACAGCAAGCCGGTCATCGCGGCCATGAAGGAGTTCTTCGGCTCCAGCCAGCTCTCCCAGTTCATGGACCAGACCAATCCGCTGTCCGAGATCACGCACAAGCGCCGCCTCTCCGCCCTCGGACCCGGCGGCCTCAGCCGCGACCGCGCGGGCTTCGAGGTGCGCGACGTGCACACCTCGCACTACGGCCGCATCTGCCCCATCGAGACGCCGGAAGGCCCGAACATCGGCCTGATCTCCTCGCTCTCCTGCTACGCCCGCATCAACGAGTTCGGCTTCATCGAGAGCCCCTACCTCAAGGTGGAGAACGGCCGCATCGTCAACTTCGCCAAGGTCACCAGCGTGGGCGACTCGAAGTTCGAGTACATGCAGGTGGTCCGCCTGGACGAGCTGGAGGCCGAGAACAAGAAGCTCGCCAAGGCCGGCAAGCGTCCCGCGAAGATCGAGATGCACGCCTTCTACCTCTCCGCGTGGGAGGAGGATGAGCACGTCATCGCCCAGGCCAATGTCCGCGTCGATGCGGAGGGCGTCATCCTCGACGAGGACGTGACCGCCCGCGTGGCCGGTGAGACCAAGATCGTGCCCCGCGAGAAGGTCACGCTCATGGACGTCAGCCCCAAGCAGGTGGTGTCCGTGGCTGCCAGCCTCATCC
>JAJYBX010000357.1 GCA_021778785.1 Acidobacteriota bacterium | reverse complement strand
TCCTGGTGGATTCGGAATCCAGCCTGCGGGCGGCCCTGGCCCAGATGGCGGCCAAGGCGGGTGCGAAATGATCCGGCGCATCATCCGCTTCTCTGCCGAGAACCGCTTCCTGGTGCTGGCCGCCAGTCTGGTGCTGCTGGCCTTCTCCTGGTGGTCCATGCGGCAGATCCCCCTGGACGCCCTGCCGGACCTCAGCGACACCCAGGTGATCGTGTACTCCAAATGGGACCGCAGCCCCGACCTGGTGGAGGACCAGGTCACCTACCCCATCGTCACCGCCCTCCTCGGCGCGCCGAAGGTGAAGGCGGTGCGGGGCCTGTCGGACTTCGGATTCTCCTACGTCTACGTGATCTTCGAGGACGGCACGGACATCTACTGGGCCCGCAGCCGCGTGCTGGAATACCTCAGCAAGATCACCTCGAACCTGCCCCCGGGCGCGAAGACCGAACTGGGGCCGGACGCCACCTCCGTGGGGTGGGTGTACCAATACGCCCTGGTGGACCGCAGCGGGAGGCACCGGAACGACGAGTTGCGAAGCTATCAGGACTGGTTCCTGCGCTACGCCCTCCAGAGCGTGCCCGGGGTGGCCGAGGTGGCCACCGTGGGCGGGCAGGCCCGGCAGTTCCAGGTGCAGGTCAATCCCAACCGCCTGGCCGCCTACCGGATCCCCATCGAATCCGTCATCGCCGCCGTGAAGGCCGCCAACAACGAAGCCGGCGGCCGCCTGGTGGAGACGGCGGGGCGCGAATACATGGTGCGGGGGCGGGGCTACGTCAAGACCACGCAGGATCTCGCGGACGCGGTGCTCAAGGCGGACAACGGCACCCCCGTGCGCCTGGGCGACGTGGCCACGGTCACCCTGGGCCCGGAGATGCGGCGCGGCCTCGGCGACCTGGACGGGCAGGGCGACGCCGTCAGCGGCATCGTGGTCATGCGGCAGGGCGAGAACGCGCTGGATGTCATCTCCCGCGTGAAGGCGAAGCTGGCCGAGCTGAAGGGCTCACTCCCCCCGGGTGTCGAGGTGGTGCCGGTCTACGACCGGTCCGAGCTGATCCGGAAGGCCATCCACACGGTGACCTCCAAACTCGTGGAGGAGATGATCATCGTCTCCCTGGTGATCCTCATCTTCCTGTGGCACATCCCCAGCGCCGTGGTGCCCATCATCACCATCCCCGTGAGCGTGGCCCTGGCCTTCATCCCCATGAACGCCGTGGGCCTCAACGCGAACCTCATGTCCCTGGCCGGCATGGCCATCTCCATCGGCGTGCTGGTGGACGGGGCCATCGTCGAGGTGGAGAACGCCTACAAGAAGCTCGAGGAGTGGAACAGCTCCGGAAGACCCGGCGACTTCCACAAGGTCCGCCTGGACGCCCTCCTGGAGGTGGGCCCCTCGGTCTTCTTCAGCCTGCTGGTGGTGGCCGTGGCCTTCATGCCCGTGTTCACCCTGGTGGACCAGGAGGGCCGGCTCTTCAAGCCCCTGGCCTACTCCAAGAACCTGGCCATGGCCATCGCGGCCCTGCTGGCCATCACCCTGGATCCGGCCCTGCGGATGCTCTTCGCCCGCATGGACCCCTTCACCTTCAAGCCGAAGTGGCTGGCCTGGCTGTCCACCCAGGCCCTCGTGGGCACCTACCACCCCGAGGAGAAGCACCCCATTTCGGTGTTCCTCCACCGGATCTACGAGCCGCCCTGCCGCTTCGTGCTGAAGCATGCCAAGGCCACGTTGGCCGTGGCGGCCCTGCTGGTGCTGGCCACGGTGCCCGTGTTCATGCGCCTGGGCAGCGAGTTCATGCCGCCCCTCAACGAGGGCACGCTGCTCTACATGCCTTCCACCCTGCCGGGCCTCAGCGAGACCGAGGCCCAGCGCCTGCTCCAGATCCAGGACCGCCTCATCCGGACCGTGCCGGAGGTGGCGCGGGTGTACGGCAAGGCGGGCCGGGCGGATACGGCCACAGATCCGGCGCCCTTCTCCATGATGGAGACGGTGATCCAGCTCAAGCCCGAGGACGAATGGCGCGCGGTGCCCCGCTGGTACTCCAGCTGGGCGCCGGACTGGCTCAAGGGGCTGCTGCGCCCCTTCTGGCGGGACCGGATCACCCAGGACGACATCGTGCATGACCTGGACCGGGCCGTGCGCCTGCCGGCCATCCCCAACGCCTGGACCATGCCCATCAAGGCCCGGCTCGACATGCTGAGCACGGGCATCCGCACCCCGGTGGGCCTGAAGGTCAACGGGCCCGATCTGGCCGGCATCGAGAAGATCGCCATCCAGGCGGAGGGCATCCTGGCCAAGGTGCCGGACACCCGCAGCGCCTTCGCCGAGCGGACGAACCAGGGCTACTTCCTGGACTTCGACCTCAAGCGCGAGGCCCTGGCCCGCTACGGACTCAGTGTCGAGCAGGCCAACATGCTGGTGATGACCGCCATCGGCGGCGACAACCAGAGCACCGTCTACGACGGACGGGCCCGGTACCCCATCAACGTGCGCTACCAGCGGGACTACCGGGAGACCCCCGAGGCCCTGGGCCGGGTGCTGGTGCCGCTGCCCAGCGGCGGCACCGTGCCCATGGACGAGATCGCCGACCTGAAGTGGACCACGGGCCCGGGCATGATCCGCGACGAGAACGGCCTGCTGAACGGCTACGTGCTGGTGGACTTCGACACCGCCAAGGTGGACGTGGGCACCTACGTCGAGCACGCCAAGGCCGCCATCGAGAAGGACCTGAAGCTGCCCCCCGGGTACAGCCTGACCTGGAGCGGCCAGTTCGAGAACATGCTCCGGGTGAAGGAGCGGCTGAAGCTCGTCCTGCCCATCACCCTGGTGCTCATCTTCGGGCTGCTCTACGCCAACACGAAGTCCGCCTTCAAGGCCGGCATCGTCATGCTCGCCGTGCCCTTCAGCGCCATCGGGGCCTTCTGGCTGCTGTGGCTCCTCGGCTACAACATGAGCATCGCCGTGTGGGTGGGCCTCATCGCCCTCATGGGGCTGGACGCGGAGACGGGCGTGTTCATGCTCCTCTTCCTGGACCTCAGCCATGACGAGGCCCAGAAGGCAGGC
>JAJYBX010000356.1 GCA_021778785.1 Acidobacteriota bacterium | reverse complement strand
CCTGGAGGAAGCCATGCGAAGCCTTGCCCTGCTCGGTCTGCTCGCCCTGTCCGCCCTGCCCCTCGCCGCCCGCGACCATGGGCATGGCCCCTGGCGGGGGCGCGGCCCCCGGCGGGTGGTGGTGCTGGACGCCCGCCCCGACCGTGACGACCGCTGCTACGACCGCTACGACCGCGATGGCCGCTACGACCGCGGCGATCGCTGGGACCGGGACGACGACCGCTGGGAGGGCCGGACCTGCCGCGACGACCGCCCCCGGTACCGCGCCTACGACGACGACGTCGTGGTGGTCAGCCCCCGGCCCCTGGCCCCCCCCTGGCGGAGCCGCGTGGTGTTCCGCTTCGGCTGGTAGACAGCCGTTGTCCGTTCGGGGCCCCCAGAATGGCCTCCGGAAGGGCTTTCACCTCCCCCCTTGACAGACACGAAAAAAAGGCGAATCATGGCTCCATCGGACGGAGCTTCCCATGCGAACCTTCGGCTACAAATTCAGCGGCTACTTCATGGAATACGGCCCCGTCGAGGCCCGCAGCCTCGACGAGGCCAAGGCGAACATCCGGCGGAAGCTGGGGGTGACCCGGCTGCCCCTGGGGTTCCAGGTCTGGGATCTGGCGGAGCGGCCCCTCACCCGCTGGCGGGTCGCCGCCGCCAGTTGAGGGCCGGCCGCCGGGCCCTTCAGCCCCGGTTCGCCGCCCACCAGGCCCGGCCCTGGGCCACGTCCTGGGTGATCTGGGCCCGCAACTCGTCCACGGACGCGAATTTCGCCTCGCCCCGGATCCGGTGCAGGAAGCGCAGCTCCATGCGGGCGCCGTAGAGGTCGCCCTCGAAGTCCGGCAGGTGGGTCTCCACCGTGAGGCGCTTGCCCTCGAAGGTGGGCTTCTCCCCCACGTTGGTGAGGCCCAGGCGCGGCTCGCCGTGGTGGGGGCAGAGGGATTGCGTGACGTACACGCCATAGGCCGGGAGCTGCTCCTGCTCCCAGGCCAGGTTGGCCGTGGGGAAGCCCAGGTGCCGGCCCCGCCGGTCGCCCTCCACCACCACCCCCGTGAGGCTGTAGGGATGGCCCAGCAGCGCCGCCGCCGCGTCCACCTCGCCTCGCTCCAGGGCCTCGCGGATGCGGGTGCTGGAGAGCCGCCCCCCGTCCGCCGCCTTCAAGGCCAGGGTGTGGACCCGGCACTCGTGGGCCTCGCCCCAGGCCGCCAGGGTGGCCACGTCCCCCCGGCGGTCCCGCCCGAAACAGAAGGCCCGGCCCACGTGCAGCTCCGCCGGCGCCAGGGCCCGCCGGATCTGGTGGAGGAAGGCCTCGGGGGACAGCTCCGAGAAAGCGCGGCTGAAGGGGATCACCCAGGCCAGATCCATGCCCTCGGCCTCGAAGGCCGCCAGGCGCTGGGCGAGGGTCATGAGCAGCTTCGGCTTCCGCTCCGGCGCCACCACCACCGTGGGATGGGGATCGAAGGTGACGACGGCCGCCCGCAGCCCGGCGGCCCGGGCCCGGGCCCCGGCCAGGCGCAGCAGCTCCCGGTGGCCGGCGTGGACGCCGTCGAAGTTGCCCAGGGTGACGACGAAGGGCCCGGCGGCGGGGGCCTCCTCCAGGTTGTGATGCCAGACCTCCATCAGGCGCCCTCTCCCCGCTCGGCGGGCCAGGCCAGGCTGGCCACCACGCTGCCCGCCAGGACCGAGGCGATCACCAGCAGGCTGTACTGCACGGGGATGTGCACCCAGGTCGCGATGCACATCTTCACGCCCACGAAGGCCAGCACCACGGCCAGCCCCGTCTTCAGGTGGTGGAAGCGGTCCATCATCTTGGCCAGCAGGAAGTAGAGGCTCCGCAGGCCCAGGATGGCGAAGATGTTCGAGGTGTAGACCACGAAGGGATCGCGGGTCACCGCCAGCACGGCGGGGATGGAATCCACGGCGAAGACCAGGTCCGTCAGCTCGATGGTGAGGAGCACCAGGAGCATGGGCGTGGCGTAGCGGCGCCCGGCCTTCACCACGGTGAGGTGCTCGTGGCCCGCCTTCTCATCGAAGGGCACCAGGCGGCGGAAGGTCCGCACCAGCCAGTTCTTCGTCGGATCGGACTCCTTCTCCTTCACCAGGAGCATCTTCAGGCCCGTATAGACGAGGAAGCCGCCGAAGACGTACATCATCCACTCGAAGCGGTTCAGCAGCGCCGTGCCCGCCAGGATCATCACGGCGCGCATGATGAGCGCCCCCAGCACGCCCCAGAACAGCACCCGGTGCTGGTGGCGCAGGTCCACCTCGAAGCTCTGGAACACGAGGACGAACACGAAGAGGTTGTCCACGCTGAGGGACTTCTCCAGCACGTAGCCGGTCATCCACTCCAGCCCCTTCTGGGTGCCCTCGCCGTAGAAGATCAGGCCGCAGAACCCCATGGCCAGGGCGATCCACACGGCGCTCCAGATGGCGGCCTCCCGCATGGTGGGCGCGTGGATGCGGCGGTTGAACACCCCCAGATCCAGGGCCAGCATGAAGAAGATGAAGGCGTGGAAGCCTCCCCAGGCCCACCAGGGAGCGGCTTGAAACAGGGCGTCGGCCAAGGATCCTCCGGTCCTCCAGCTTAGCGAGGCAGGGAAGGGGGCGCCGATGGCCGTTGCGGGGCGGCCCGCCCATGGCCGAAGATGGCCCCGTGAGCCTGCCCCGCTTCTTCCTCGACGCCCCGCCCGCCGCCCCGGCGGAGGGCCTGGCCCTGCCCCTGGGGGCCGAGGCCGCGCGCCACCTGCGGGCCCTGCGCCTGCGGCCCGGCGCGGCCCTGGAGGTGGTCCTGGGCGAAACCGCCTGGCGGGCGGACCTGGCCGAGCTCGACCGGGAGCGGGCCCTGGCCCGCCTGGTGGCGCCCCTCCTGGAGGACCGCGAGCCCCCCGTGGCCCTGGAGGCCTGCCTGCCCCTCACGGCCCAGCTCAGCCTCTGGGACGAGTGGCTGCCCCCCCTGGTGGAGCTGGGCGTCACGCGCATCCAGCCCGTGGTCTACGCCCGCAGCGAGTTCGATCCCGCCAAGACCGCCGCCCGCACGGAGCGCTGGCGCCGCATCATCCTCTCCGCCTGCGAACAG
>JAJYBX010000355.1 GCA_021778785.1 Acidobacteriota bacterium | reverse complement strand
GCCGACGCCGAGCATGAGCTCCTGCTGGATGCGCATGCGCTGGTCGCCCCCGTAGAGCCGGGCGGCGAGGGCCTGGTCCGCCTCGCTGTTCGCCGGATCACGGGTGTCGAGCAGGATGAGCCGCACCCGGCCCACGCAGGCCTCCAGCACCTGGGCCCAGACGGTCCGCCCCGGCATCTCCACGCCCACCCTGGCGGGCTCGCCCTTGGGCGTGAGCGACGGCCGCAGGGGGAGGTCCCTCAGGTCGAAGGGCTCCAGCACGTCCTGCTGCCAGAACGTACCGTCCAGCACCTGGCTGGTGTAGCCCTGGTGGTAGAGCAGCCCCACGCCCACCAGCGGCACGCCCAGGTTCGAAGCGCCCTTGAGGTGGTCCCCTGCCAGGATGCCGAGGCCGCCGGAGTAGATGGGGATGGATTCGTGGATGCCGAACTCCGCGCAGAAGTAGGCCACGGGCCGCGTGCTGAGGGGCCCGGCGTGGAAGAGGCCCCAGGTGGTGACGGGATGGAGGAACTCGTCGAGCTGCCGGAGGGCGCGGTCGATCCGGGCGGGGACATCCACCTCCATGGCCCGGTTCTCCATCTGCCGCGTGTCGATCTGCCGCAGCACGGAGATGGGGTTGCGGTGGGCGCGCTGGTACAGGTCGAGGTCCAGGTCCCGGAAGATGGACCGCACCTCGGGCCGCCAGGTCCACCAGAGGTTCTGGGTGAGTCGTTCGAGCTTCTGCCGGAGGGGTTCCATGGCTGAGCCTCGATGTCCCGAAGGTGGGGCGCCTATTCTACTCCCCCTGCGGCGGGCCGGAGGAAGACCGCGCCAAGGGGCGGGAGCGTGAGCGGGAGCGACTGGCGGTGGCCGTGCTGGGGGACGGCTTCCGGACGCAGTCTCCCGGGATTCAGGAAGCCCTGGCCGCCGTAGGCCGGCGCGTCCGTGTTGAGGATCTCCTCGAAGGCGTCTGCGGGGGGCACCCCCACCCGGTAGTCGCGGTACACCAGGGCCGTGAAGTTGAGGATCACCGCCGTGAGGTCGCCGGGCGCCGGCCCGAGGCGCAGCAGCGAGAGCACGCTGTTGGCGCGGTCGCCGCACTCGATCCAGGTGAAGCCCCCGGGCTCGCAGTCACCCTCATGGAGCGACGTCCGCGCCCGGTAGAGGGCGTTGAGGTCGCGGAGGAGGTCGTGGATGCCCTTGTGGTCCGGCCGGTCCAGCAGGCCCCAGTCCAGGGCGGTGGCGTGGCTCCACTCCCGCTCCTGGCCCAGCTCCGCGCCCATGAAGACCAGCTTCTTGCCCGGGTGGGCGAAGGCCCAGGCCAGGAGCAGGCGCAGGTTGGCCAGGCGCTCCCAGGCGCTGCCCGGCATCCGGCCCAGGAGGCTCCGCTTGCCGTGCACCACCTCATCGTGGGAGAGCGGCAGCACGAAGTTCTCTGTGCCGTGGTAGAGCAGGCTGAAGGTCAGCTCGTCGTGGTGGAACCGCCGGTGCGGCATGGGACGCGAGAAGTGGAGCAGCGTGTCGTGCATCCAGCCCATGTTCCACTTGAACCCGAAGCCCAGGCCCCCGGCGCTGGTGGGCCGCGAGACCCCGGGCCAGGCGGTGGATTCCTCGGCGATGGTGAAGGTGTCCGGGTGCTCGGCGTACACCGTCTCGTTGAGGCGGCGCAGGAAGGCCAGCGCCTCCAGGTTCTCCCGCCCGCCGTGGCGGTTGGGCAGCCACTGGCCCGGTTCCCGGCTGTAGTCGAGGTAGAGCATGGAGGCCACCGCATCCACCCGCAGGCCGTCGATGTGGAACTGGTCCAGCCAGTAGAGGGCGTTGGCGAGGAGGAAGGTCTGCACCTCCCGCCGTCCGTAGTTGTAGATCAGCGTGCCCCAGTCCATGTGCCGGCCCTGGCGGGGGTCCGCGTGCTCATAGAGGTGCGTCCCGTCGAAGAAGCCCAGGCCATGGGCGTCCTCCGGGAAGTGGGCCGGCACCCAGTCCAGCACCACGCCCAGGCCCGCCTGGTGGAAGGCGTCCACGAAGGCCTTGAAGTCCTCAGGCGTCCCGTAGCGGCCCGTGGGCGCGAAGAGGCCCAGGGGCTGGTAGCCCCAGGACCCGTAGAAGGGGTGCTCGCTGACGGGGAGCAGCTCCACATGGGTGAAGCCCAGGTACTTCACATAGGGGATGAGCTGTTCGGCGATCTCGCGGTAGTTCAGGTACCGCCCGTCCGGGCGCCGGCGCCAGGAGCCCAGGTGCACCTCGTAGGCGCTGAAGGGCGCCCGGTGGATGGGCACCCGGCCCCGGGCGGCCATCCATCCGGCGTCGCCCCAGGCGTACCCGCCCAATCCATGCACGACGGAGGCCGTGCGGGGCGGGAGCTCGCAGCGGAAGGCGAAGGGATCGGCCTTCAGGGCCAGCAGGCCGCCCTGCGGGCCCTCCAGCTCGAACTTGTAGAGCTCGCCGGGGCCCACGCCCGGCACGAAGCCCTCCCACACGCCCGAATCGCTGGGTCGCAGCGGATGCCGCCGGCCATCCCAGCCGTTGAAGGGCCCCACCACGCTCACCCGGCGCGCGCTGGGGGCCCACACGGCGAAGGCGGTGCCCGCCACGCCCTCCAGCACCGTGGGGTGGGCACCGAGCTTCTCGTAGGCCCGCAGGTGCGTGCCCTCCGCCAGCAGGTGGTGGTCCATCGGCCCCAGCCGGGAGGGGAAACGGTTCCGGTCCATCACGCGTCCTGCGCCCACAGTCCCTCCGACAGGCGGATCCACACGCGGAGGGCCTCCGTGGCGCTCCAGGCCTGGGCGTCGCAGCCCCGCTGGGCGTGGGGCGCGTCACCGTCCAGCAGCTCCGGGAGATGCCCCACGCACCCCTCCGCCAGGGGGACTTCCAGGCTCCCCAGCAGGGCCCGCGCGGCGGCCACCGCCTCCGGCGCATGGTCCCAGGCCGCGGCGAGGGCCTGGCAGAAGGTGGGCAGGAGCCACACCCAGGCGGTGCCGTTGTGGTAGGCGGGCTTGCGCCGGGTGTCCTCGTCGCCCTCGTAGCGGTCCCAGTAGGGGCGCAGGGGATCGTTCAACGGGCGGCCCGCGCCATCGCGGATCTCCAGCG
>JAJYBX010000354.1 GCA_021778785.1 Acidobacteriota bacterium | reverse complement strand
CCCCCCGCCGCCGCCCCCGCGGCGCCCGCCGTGGATCTGGCCGCCACACACACCGTCGTGACCGCCGACCTGAAGCTCACCTGGCAGGTGGCCACGGGCTCGCTCCAGCAGGCCGTGTGGCTGCAGGACGGCACCCCCTTCTTCCCCGAGGGCTTCCCGGGCCTGGGGGCCCTGAGGGGCGCCACTTTCCAGTCGGTCCACGAAGAGGCGGGGCCGGACGCCATCACCGTGGTCTTCGAGAACGCCCAGGGCGCCCGCCTGGCCTACCGCGTGCCCCACCGGGGGTACAACCTGTCCCTGGAAGGCGCCCTGCCCCAGGGCACCCACCTCCAGCTCCTGGCCCTGCCCGCGGACCTGAAGCCCGTGGAGCACCTGGGCCGCGTCTTCACCCTCACCGACAAGAAGGTCGAGGCGGTGACCTGGCTCGACATGCTGCACGACCCCTTCTTCAGCTTCCTGGGCGCCAAGCGGAAGGTGCTGCCTCCCGCGGAGGCGCGGCTGGGCCTGGATGCGGGCCTGGACAAGGATCCCAAGGCCCAGACCAACCAGTATTTCGCCGCCCTCTGGAAGCTGCCCCGCGTGGCGGGCCGGGATGAAACCGGCTACACCCTGGCCCCGGAAGGCGGGCGGATCGCCGCGAGCCTGTATCTGGGCCCCAAGCAGGCAGCCCCCCTGGAGGCCTTCGAGAAGCCCTTCGCCCGGGTCATCGACTACGGCTTCTTCGGCGCCGTGGCCCAGCTGTTCTTCTGGGTCCTCCAGAAGATCCAGGTCGTGGTGGGCAACTGGGGCTGGTCGATCGTGATCCTGACCGTCTTCCTGCGGCTGGCCACCTGGCACCTGAACTCGAAGCAGACCGTCAACATGCTCCGCATGAAGGACTTCGAGCCGCACCAGAAGGCCCTCCAGGCCAAGTACGAGAAGTTCGGCAGCGACATGACGAAGAAGGCCGAGATGCAGAAGGAGCTCATGGAGCTCTACAAGAAGAACGGCCACAACCCCATGGGCGGCTGCCTGCCCATGCTGCTCCAGATGCCGGTCTTCCTGGCCTTCTGGTCCATGCTCCACTCGGTGTTCGAGCTGCGCCACGCCCCCTTCTTCGGGTGGATCCACGACCTGTCCATGCACGACCCCTACTACATCTATCCGGTGCTGATGGGGGCCTCCATGTTCGTGCAGCAGGCCATGACCCCCGCCACCGGGGACCCCGCCCAGCGGAAGATGATGATGATCCTCATGCCCGTGATGATGATGGTGATGTTCGCCAAGCTGCCATCCGGCGTGATCATCTACTACTTCGCCTCCAACCTCATCGGCATCGCGCAGACCTGGTGGGTGAAGCGGAACTACGTGCCCCAGCCCATCAAGGTGTGAGGAGGATCCCATGCGGAAGCAGCACGCCGGCCTGGATGCCGTCCCCGACCTGATCGCCCGCTGGACGGGCCTCCTGGGCCTCAAGGTGGAGGCCCGGTACCAGCCCTCCGGCGACGAGGAGGCCTTCCCCAACCGCCTGCTGGTGTCCGGCCCGGACGCCGACTGGCTGGCCGCCAGCCGTGGCCAGGCCCTCGATGCCCTCCAGTTCCTCGTCCACGAGGCCCAGGGCGAGCGGGAGGACACCCGGCTGGCCTACCTCGACGTGAAGGGCGCCCGCCTCTTCCGCATGCAGGAGGTCATGGCCATGGGCCGTCTGGCCGCCGAGCGGGCCCGGGAGCTGGGCAGCCACACCCTGGGCGCCCTCAGCGCCCGGGAACGCCGCTGGGTCCACCTCGTCGTCAGCCGCGAGGAGGGCCTGGGCACCGAAAGCGAGGGGACCGGCACCTTCAAGCCCGTGAGGGTGTTCCGGAAGTAGCCGGTACACTGCCGGCGTGGCCCTCCACCCTTCCGATCCCATCTGCGCCCCCGCAACCCCCCTGCTGCCCTCGGCCGTGGCGGTGGTGCGGGTGTCGGGCCCGGACCTGGCCGACCGGCTCCGGCCCCTGGTGGCCCTGCCCGAATCCCGCCGGGCCGCGCTGCGCACCCTGGTCTGGGCCGGCTTCCGGGAGCGGGCCCTGGTCCTCTCCTTCCCCGCCCCGGCCAGCTACACCGGCGAGGACGTGGTGGAACTCCAGGTCCACGGCAACCCCCTTCTCGTCCAGCGGCTCCTGGAGGGCCTGGGGGCCCTCGGCATCCGGCTGGCGGAGCCCGGGGAGTTCACCCGCCGGGCGCTCCTGAACGGCCGGCAGGGCCTCCTGGAGGTGGAGGCCCTGCGCGACCTGGTGGGCGCCGAGACGGACACCCAGATCCGCCTGGCCCAGGCACGGGCCGGGGCCCTCCCCCCCTGGATCGCCGAGGCCAGGGTCGCCCTGGCCCCCTGGATGGCCCGGGCCGAAGCCGCCGTGGACTACGGGGACGAAGAAGGCATCTCGATTGATTTCATGAAATTGAAGGCGGGTTTGGCGCCCCTCCGGGAGCGGTTCCACGTGGAACAGCGCCGAGCCCGGGCCGCCGGCCACCTGCGGGATGGCCTGCGGCTGGCCCTGGCCGGGCGCCCCAATGCCGGGAAGAGCACCCTCTTCAACACCCTCGCCGGGGAGGACCGCGCCATCGTCACCGAGAGCCCCGGCACCACCCGGGATGTCCTGGAGGTCCGCTGCGAGTGGCGGGGCCTGCCCCTCCGCCTCTACGACACCGCCGGCCTGCGGGACACGGAGGATCCCGTGGAGCGCCTGGGGGTGGCCCGGGTCCGGCCCGTCCTGGAGGCGGCCGACCTGGTGCTGCATCTGGTGCCCCCGGGGGAGGGCGCCTCCGATCCCGCCCTGGATCGGACCCTGGAGCCCTTCATCGCCAAGGTGGTGGAGGTGCGGACCATGGGCGACCTGCCCGGGGCCACCCCGGCGGGGGCCGTGGTCGTGTCCGCCCTCACGGGCGACCTGGATGCCCTCGAGGGGGTCCTGAAGGCGCGGCTCCTGGGTGGCCTGGCGCCGGACGCCTGCCTGGGGGCCCTGGCCACGGGGCGCCAGGTGGCGCTGCTGGAGGAGCTGGCCCGGCAGGTGGACCTGCTCCTGGAGCTCGACCCCGGCTGCCCGCCGGAG
>JAJYBX010000353.1 GCA_021778785.1 Acidobacteriota bacterium | reverse complement strand
CTCCTCGCGAAGATTGGCCTTCGGAGCCGGGGCCACCGTCCGGGCCGTCTGGGCGGCGCGTTCGGCCCGCAGGGTCCGCACGGTGGAGGGGGGACCCTCGTAGAGTTCCCAGCGCACGGGGCCCTCCGGCGTCCAGGCCAGGGTGTGGGTGGCCACCTGGTCGAGGAAGAACCGGTCGTGGCTCACGAGGAGCAGGGTGCCCGGGAAGTCCTGGAGGGCCTCCTCCAGGTTCTGGAGGGTGGGGATGTCCAGATCATTGGTGGGCTCGTCGAGCACCAGGAGGTCGGAGGGATTCAGCATCGCCTTGGCCAGCAGGAGGCGGTTCCGCTCCCCGCCGCTGAGGGTCGAGGCCAGGCGCGCCTGCTGATCCACGGGGAACCCGAAGCGGGTGAGGTAGACGTGGGCCAGGATCGTCGAACCGCCCACGTTCACGACGGCGGCCCGGTCCGCCAGGTTGTCGAGGATGCTGCGGCCGCCTTCCAGTTCGCCCCGCCCCTGGGAGATGGCCGCCACCGCCAGCTTCGGGTGCCGGGCGACCTCTCCAGCGGTGGGCAGCCACTCCCCCAGCAGGACGCGGAGGAGGGTGGACTTGCCGCAGCCGTTGGGACCCAGCAGGGCCAGCCGCATGCCCCGCTGCAGCCAGAGATCCAGCCCGCCGATCAGCTCCGGGCCGCCGGGATGGGCGAAGCGCAGCCCCTCGGCCCTGAGCAGGGCATCGCTGCGGTTGCCGCCGGCGGCGAAGGCCAGGCCCTGCCGGGACTCGGTCCGGGTCCGGTCCTCCACCGAGTCCTTGAGGTCGAGCACCTCCTGGATGCGGAGCTTGGATTTCCGCGTGCGGGCCTTGGCGCCCCTCCGCAGCCACGCCATCTCTCGGCGGAGGCGGTTCTGCATGTGCTCCGTGAGGCGGGCCTCCCGGAAGGCGCGATCCGATTTCTCCAGCAGGTAGTCGCTGTAGCCTCCCTCGTAGCTCCGGAGGACGCCGTCCTCCAGCTCCAGCATCCGGGTGACCACCGCATCCAGCAGGTGCCGGTCATGGGTGATGAGGAGGAGGGCCCCCTCGAAGGCCTGGAGCCAGGCCTCCAGCTTCTCCACCTGGTCGGGATCCAGGTGGTTGGTGGGCTCGTCGAGCACCAGGACATCGGGGTCCTTGAGCCAGGCCTGGGCGAGGGCCACGCGCTTGCGCCAGCCGCCCGAGAGGGATTCCACGGGCGCCTCGAGATCCGCGAGCCCCCAGGTGACGGCCGCCTCCTTGAGGCGCGGTTCCAGATCCCAGCCCATGTGGTGGAGGTGGTGCTCGATGGCCTCCAGTTCCTGGTGGAGGCGCCCGGCCTCGGCTGCCGGCGCCCCGTGGAGCCGGTCGTGGATCTCCTGGTGGCGGGCCAGCAGGGTCCGGTGGTCCGCCAGGGCCGCCTCCAGGGCGGCGCGCACGGTGGCTCCGGGCGCGAAATGGGGCTCCTGGCTGAGGCGGGCCACGCGCAGCCCCTGGGTCACCACCACCTGGCCGGCATCGGGGCTTTCGTCGCCGGACAGCAGGCGGAACAGCGTGCTCTTGCCCGCGCCGTTGCGGCCGATGAGGCCCACCTTCTCGCCCTGGAAGAGTCCGAGATTCAGTCCGTCAAGAATGGGTGTCGCGCCGAAGCGTTTCGTGACATTGATCAAACTCAGGGCGATGGACGGCACGAATGGCACCTCGGATCTTTCAGAATCCCATGGTTGCGGCGATCCTTGGCCGCAAGATCGCGAGGGTGCCATGAGTCTCCAGGAAGAACTCCAGCTGTCGAAGCTCCCCTCAGCCGGCGTCCAGCTCATGCTGCAGCTCATGCTCACGAGGGAGGCCGTCGTCCGCGTCCAGGAGCGGCTCTTCGAGGCCCACGGCCTGACCATCCAGCAGTACAACGTGCTCCGCATCATCCGGGGCGGCCCCGTGAAGGGCCATCCCATCTACGAGATCGAGCGGCGCATGATCTACCGCTTCGCCAACGTGACCCGCCTGGTGGACCGACTGGAGGTCCAGGGCCTGGTGAAGCGCATCCAGGACGCCAAGGACCGGCGCGTGAGCCGCGTGGTCATCACGCCGAAGGGGAAGCGCCTCATGGACCGCATGGACGCCCCCGTCCAGGAGCTGTCCGACCGGATCACGGGTTGCTGCAGCGAGGAACAGTGCCTGGCCCTCGCGGACCGCCTCGAGAAGCTGCGGGACCACTGCCTCCGGCAGGAGGTGGATCAGCCTGGCGTCCCCGAGGCGACCTCCATCTGATCCAGCAGGTCGAAGGCCTCCGCCTCGCTGGGACCCACGATCGTGAGCCAGCGGCGGTGGGGAAGGCCCATCCAGAGCGTCCTTGAAACGGGATCCCACCAGCCCTTCCGGAGGGTCTTCGCCCCTGCGAGGTGGTGGGCCCCTTTCAGCTGGGCCTCACCCGGACGGATGGCCGCCTGCACCGTCCAGGAACCGCCTTGGGCAGGGCGGACATCCAGGTGGCCGTCGCGCCACGTCCAGCGGGCCCCGGGGAGCCGGAGACGGAGGCCGTCCGGGCCGGCCACCTGGTCGCCCGCCACGCGGACATCCGTTCCCCAGGCGCGGGGGCCCTGGTCTGCCGGGACCCAGCGCACCCCCGTGAAGGCCATGGCCGCGCCCTCCCAGCCCACGCTCCCCAGATCCGCCAGATCGGAGTCCCCCAGCTTGATGCGGAAGGCGGAAGCCGGGGCCTGGTCGAAGGTGGGATCCACCGGGACCCAGCGATGGCCCAGTTCCACCTCCACCCAGAAATGCAGCCCCAGCATGCCGTCGAGGGCCACCCATCCCGTGACGCCCCGGGCCGGGACGCCCAGGCGGCGCAGCAGCGCCACGGCAAGCACGCCGTGCTCGGTGCAGTCGCCCCTGGGGTGGTGGCAGACCTCCAGGGCGGAGGCGAAGCCCACGCTGAAGTCCTTGTCCGTGATCCAGGTGAAGACGAAATCCGTCACCCGCTGGGCCAGTTCCCAGCGGCTCAGTCCCTGCGGCAGCGCCATGCGCCGGAGCAGGCCGTCGAAGGCCGGGTCCCGGAAGGGCACCAGGGGCGTGGCCGCCAG
>JAJYBX010000352.1 GCA_021778785.1 Acidobacteriota bacterium | reverse complement strand
CCTCCTCGAAGGCCTGGCGCCAGGACGGCAAGGTGATGGTGGCGGGCACCCTGGAGATGCACGGCGTGAAGAAGGACATCACCCTGGCCTTCGAGCCGGCCTTCGGCAAGAACGGCGCGGGCGTGGACACCTGGTCCTACGAGGCCAGCCTGTGGCTCAAGCGGAGCGACTTCGGGATCGGCGCCGACAGCGTGGCCGCCAAGATCAGCCTGAAGGATCCCGTGGAGGTGAACCTGATGCTGGTGGGCTTCTTCCACGATCCCAAGTAGGACGTTCCGATCTACGATGTAGCCCCGCCGACCGGCGGGGCTACATCGGGAGGGGACCATGCGCGTGGCATTCCTGGGGCTGGGGCGGATGGGGTCGGCGATGGCCCGCCGGCTGGTGGCGGACTTCGACCTGACGGTCTTCAACCGGGACTGGGCCAAGGCGGCGCCCTTCAGCACCCTGGGCGCCCGGGTGGGAGGGTCCGTGCGCGAAGCCGTGGCCGGCGCGGAGCTGGTGGTGACCATGCTGGCGGACGATGCCGCGGAGGAGGCCCTGGCCTTCGGTCCCGGCGGACTGCTGGCCTCCCTGGCGCCGGGCGCCATCCACGTGGCCATGAGCACCCTCGGCGTGGCCACCTCGGACCGCCTGGCCGCGGCCCACGCCGAGGCGGGCCAGGGCTACGTGGCCGCGCCCGTCTTCGGCCGCCCCCCCGCCGCCGAGGCCGGCCAGCTGTGGATTCTCGCCGCCGGCCCCGGATCCCAGGTGGCCCGCTGCCAGCCGGTGTTCTCGAAGCTGGGACAGGGCGTCTTCCCCCTGGGCGAGAAGGCCGCCACGGCCCATGCGCTCAAACTGGCCGGCAACACGCTGCTGGTGACGGTGCTGGAGGCCCTCAGCGAGGCCTTCGCCTTCGGCGAGAAGGCCGGCATCGCCCCGGAGACCACCCTCAAGGTGCTGAACACGGCCCTGCTCAAGTCGCCCCTGGCGGAGGCCTACGGTGGCGCGGTGGTACGGGGGGCCTTCGAGCCCGCGGGCTTCGCCCTGCGCCTGGGCCTCAAGGATGTGACCCTGGCCCTGCAGGCCGCCGGGGCCCTCCAGGCGCCCCTGCCCCTCGCGGGCATCCTGCGGGACCGCCTCCAGGAGGCCACGGCCAAGGGCTACGGCGATCAGGACCTGGCCGCCCTGTCCCGCATCAGCCGCGAGGCGGCGGGACTCACATGAGACCCGCCTTGACCCTGGTCCCTATCTGCTTCGGCTGATCCTCGCCCGCCGAGCCGCTCGCGGGGGGATCACTCCCCTTTGGATGCCTTCAGACGGAGCGCTTCCAGCTCCAGCTCCTTCATGCGGAGTTCGTGGGCCAGCTCCTTCATGCGGAGCTCGTGGGCCAGCTCCTTCTCCCGGACTTTGCGCCAGATGCCGAAGCCGATGACGGAGCCCCCCAGGATGATGCCGGCCACGGGAACGATGTAGGGACTGAACAGGATTTCGTGCATGGGGCGGCCTCCAGGGCCTAGGCTAGCGCCTGCCGGGTTGCGGCCAAGCTCGAATCGGCGAACGGGGGGCGGGGCTCGGCCGGTGACCGCGCTCGGCCCTCCACCGCCGAGGTCCCTGAACCGGGATTCCCGCCTGCGAAACGGTGACGCGAAAAATCGGGCCCCCGAAACCGATCTCCCGCCTGCCGTCGAATCACTTCCCTGGATTACCCCAGCCGCACGATCCGCTCGCAGCGGGCGGCGAGGTCGGGGTTGTGGGTCACGAGCAGGGTGGTGGGGCGCAGCTCGGCGTGGAGCCTCAGCAGGAAGCCGAAGACCTCCTCCGCCGTGGCGGGGTCGAGGTTGCCGGTGGGTTCGTCCAGCAGCCAGAGGGCGGGCTTCCGCACCAGGGCCCGGGCCAGGCCCGCCCGGGCGGCCTCGCCACCGGAGAGCTGGCCCGGCAGGCGCTCGCCCAGGCTCCCCAGGCCCACGGTGGACAGCAGCTGTCCGATCCAGTCTTCGGCTTCGACTCCCTCGGTGCCATCGATGAGCAGGGGCATGCGCAGGTTCTCCCGCACGGTGAATTCGGGCAGCAGGTGGGGCTGCTGGAAGGCCAGGCCCACGCTCTTCCGACGGTACAGGGCCCGGGCCTCGGCGCCCTCGGGCACCGGGCCGCCGTCCACGCGGATGGAGCCGGCCTCCCAGTGGTCCAGGCCGGCGATGCAGTTCAGGAGGGTGGTCTTGCCCACGCCGGAGACCCCCACCACGGCGCAGAGGCTGCCGGCCGCCACCTCGAGCTGGAAGCCGTCGAACACGGGGTGGGCGTTGCCGGGGTAGGTCTTGTGCAGGCCGGCGATGGAGAGGGGCTGGCCGATCATTCCGACCTCAGGGCATCGACGGGGTCCAGGCTGGCGGCCTTCTTGGCGGGGTAGCGGGCGGCGAGCCAGGACACGAGGAGGGGGAAGACCGCCACCAGCACCACGTCGGACACCTTCAGGCGGAAGGGCATGTAGGTGATGAAGTCGTACACCGCGGCGGGCAGCTTGATGAGCTTCCAGTGATCGGCGGCCAGGCAGAGGGGCACGCTGGTGCAGAGGCCCCAGAGGGTGCCCACGGCGCCGATGCGGAGGCCCTGCAGCTCGAAGAGCCGCTGGATCTGCCGGGGCGTGGCGCCCAGGGCCAGCAGCACGCCCAGGTCGCGGCGCTTCTCCGTCACCAGCAGCACCAGGGAGGCCACCACGTTGAAGGCCGCCACCAGGACGATGAGGCCGAACACGGCGGCGAAGGCCCATTTCTCCACGGTGAGCGCCGCGAAGAGGGGCTTGTTGGTCTCCCGCAGGTCCGTGGCCAGGTAGGCGGGGCCCAGGGTGTCGAGGACCCGGCCCTTCACCTCGCCGATGGCGTCGATGCTGCGGGCGCGCACCTCGATCATCTCGGCCCGGTTCTCGGCCCGGGCGATGCGGGCGCCATCCGCCAGGGTGATGATGGCCCAGCCCTTGTCGTACTCCGAGGAGTGGCTCTGGAAGGTGCCAGCCATGCGGAAGGCCGCGAGCTTGGGCTGCTGGCCGCCCAGGCCCAGCTCCAGGCGGAAGAATGCCACGGCCACGGTGTCG
>JAJYBX010000351.1 GCA_021778785.1 Acidobacteriota bacterium | reverse complement strand
TCCACCATCACGCGGCGGAGGAGGGCCACGAACATGATGCCCAGCACGCCGCCCGCGAACATCACGAGGGAACTGGTGAGGTAGTGGCCCCGGGTGAAGAAGGTGGGCCAGATGCCGCTGATGACGAAGGCCGGCAGGGTGAAGATGGCGCCGGCGGCGATGGACTCGCCGATGCTGCCCACGGTCCGGGCGATGTTCTCCTCGAGGATGGTGCCCTTCATCAGCTTGATGAGGGCCATGCCGATCACGGCGGCCGGGTAGGTGGCCGCGATGGTCATGCCCGCCTTCAGGCCCAGGTAGGCGTTGGCCGAGCCCAGGACCACGGCCATGACGAGGCCGATGAGCACCGCCCGGAGGGAGAACTCCCTCAGGTTCTGGTCGGAGGGGACAAACGGTTGCATGGAGGCTCCTGGAAGGGGGCTGAGGATGAAAAGAAAGGTCGGATGGAGCGCCTAGTCTAAACCCGAATCCCCGCGGGCAGGCCGGCCGCCCCCCTCCCCGCCCGCCCGGACCGGCCCCGGGGACCGGGTTCTTCCAGCCCCTTCTCCAGGCGGGGCGGGGCCGGAGGACGGTCCGGACCGGGATCACAACCCGGTTGGGGTATGCTCCCCCTTTCGCCCCGAAGGAATCCCCATGCGCCTGATCAGCTCCCTCGCGCTCGCGGGCCTGGCCCTGCTCACCGCCTGCCAGACCGCCCCCCCCGTGGTGACCCCACCCCCGCCGCCGATGGTGCAGGCGCCCCAGGGGCCGCCGCCGAAGCCGAAGATCGCGCTGGTCCTGGGCGGGGGGGCGGCCCGCGGATTCGCGCACGTGGGCGTCATCCGCACCCTGGAGCAGGAGAAGATCCCCGTCGACCTGATCGTGGGCACCAGCGTGGGCAGCCTCATCGGCGCCATCTACGCCTCCGACGGCAGCAGCTTCGATCTCGAATGGACCGCCTTCCAGCTCCAGAAGGAGGACCTCTTCGACTTCGGCGTGCTGAACGCCGTCACGGGCATGGGCTTCGCCAAGGGCGACAAGCTGGAGGCCTGGGTCAAGGGCCACGTGAAGACGGCCAACATCGAGCAGCTGAGGATCCCCTTCGCGGCCGTGGCCACGGACCTCAACTGGGGCTACGAAGTGGTGCTCGACAAGGGCTCGGTGGCCCGCGCCATCCGGGCCAGTGCGGCCATCCCGGGCGTGTTCCAGCCCGTC
The DNA here is from genome assembly GCA_021778785.1 of Acidobacteriota bacterium. Taxonomy (GTDB): domain Bacteria; phylum Acidobacteriota; class Holophagae; order Holophagales; family Holophagaceae; genus Geothrix. The sequence goes on along the minus strand of JAJYBX010000351.1, from coordinate 1,879 downwards.
CAGCACCAGGGGAAGATCCTCGTGGACGGCGGGGTGGTGGACAACATTCCCATCTCCGTGGCCAAGACCAGGGGCGCCGATCTGGTCATCGCCGTGGACATCAGCGCCAATCTGGGGAACACCAACATCACGAACCTGGTGGACGTCACGCTGCAGGCCACCAACATCATGTTCGCCCGCAATGTCGAACATTCGAAGAAGGCCGCGGACATCCTCATCACGCCCGCCGGCATCGGGGACGTGGGGATGCTGGACTTCACCCAGAAGAAGCGCTGCATGCAGGCCGGCATCGAGGCCACCCAGCGGGCCATGCCGGAGATCCGCCGGGTGATCGACGCCTGGGTGAAGGCCCACACCCCTCCGGCGCCTTCCGCGCCCTGACCCGCGGACGGGCGCCTTCGCATACCCTGGAGCCTCATCCGGACCGGTCGCCATGCCCCTCGTCACCAGCAAGGCCAACCCCCGCTTCAGGGACCTGCACGACCGCCTCAAGGCCGGGGGCGTCCGCCGCGGGGCCACGCTGCTCCTGGGGGAGAAGCTCATCGAGGCCTGGGCGGAGGTGCGCCGCAGTCCGGCCGGGCAGCGGTTCCGGCCCGCCCTCTGGCTGCGGCTGGACCAGGCGGCGCCCCACCCGCTTGAGGCGACCCTGGGCGTGGAGACCCTCGTCCTGGGCGAGGCCCTCCTGCGGGACCTGGCCGATGCCGGCAGCCCGCCGGCCCATGCCCTCCTGGCGGAGCTGGGCCCCGACCCGACGGGCCCCCTGGCCCCCCGCGTCATCGGCGCCTGGGGCCTCCAGGATCCGGGCAACCTGGGGGCCCTCCTCCGCAGCGCCGCCGCCTTCGGCTTCCAGGAGGCCCTCCTGGGCCCGGGCTGCGCCGATCCCTTCTCGCCCAAAGCCCTGCGCGGCAGCATGGGCGCCGCCTTCCTGATGCCCCTGCGCCGGGTGGCGGAGCTGACGCCGGACGCGGGCCGCTGGTACGCCCTGGATGGCGGTCCCGGCGCCCTGCCCCTGGCCGAGGCCGACCTTTCGGAACCCCTGCGCCTGTGGGTGGGCAACGAGGGCCACGGCTGGGCCGGCGTGGGCCTGCCCCCGGCCGTGCAGCGGCTCGCCATCCCCATCCGGGGCGTGGAGAGCCTCAACGCCGCCGTGGCCGCGGCCATCGCCTGCTACGAGACCGACCGGAGGCTCCGCCCTTGAAACCCTGGCTCCTCCGCCCCCTCGAGGCCCTCCTCCTCGGCCTCGTCTTCGTCCTGGCCTACCGCTTCCCCGGCGCCCTGGGGGGCTGGCTGGAGCCCACGGCGGCCCTGCTGTTCCCCCTGCTGCTGCTGGAGACGGCCTTCCGGGGCCGCCACGCCCTCTGGCTCGGCGCGGCCCTCCTGACCGGCCTCGTCCTCCTCTTCTCCTGGGTGCCGGCCACCCTGGAGAGCAAGGGGGGCCTGCCCTGGTCCCTGGCCCTGGTGGGGAGCGCCCTCTTCTATGCCTGGGAGGGCCTGGGGTTCCTGCTGGCGGTGCTCTTCTCCCGCTGGCTGTTCCGGCGGTCCGGCGCCGCGGGCGCGGCCTTCGGCGCGGCCCTGGGGGTCCTGGTCTGGGAGGCCTGGGGCTTCCACATCTATCCCTGGAGCTGGGGCGCGGCCTTCGGCGCCCTCCCCTGGACGGCCCGCAGCGCGGCCTTCCTCACCACCCGCGGCCTCTCGGCCCTGGCCTGGGGCGCCGGCGCCTGGGCGGCGGCGGCGCGGGTCCAGGGGGCCGGGCCCCGCCGGGTGCTCGCCCCCCTGGCGGCGGCCATCGGGACGATGGGTATCCTGGGCCTGGCCTGGTCCGCCCTGCCCCGGGGTGCGGAGCACCACCTGGACGTGGCCCTCGTCCAGCCCAACTTCC
>JAJYBX010000350.1 GCA_021778785.1 Acidobacteriota bacterium | reverse complement strand
CAAGGAGTTCCTCGACGCACTCAAGCGCCCGCCCATCACCTACCAGGAGTACGAGCGGCTCTCCAGCGGCATCCTCCAGGAATCCTCCCAGGTCTCCGCCGCCGCCGGGAACGGCATGCCCGTGAGCTACGAGAACAAGCACCTCGACAGCATCGCCGTCATCGGGACCACCCCCAACTTCGCGGACCTCTTCAACCTCGATTTCGAATCCGGGCGCTACTTCTCTGAAAACGAGGACCAGGCCGCCCAGAATGTCGCCATCATCGGGGCCGACACGCGAGAGGAACTGTTCCCCCACCTGGATCCCATCGGCCGCACCCTGCTCATCCGGGGGCTCCCCTTCCGCGTCATCGGGCTCATGCCCAAGCAGGGCCGCAGCATCGGCTTCAACCAGGACGGCCGCATCTACATCCCCCTCCAGGTCTACCGGAAGAACTTCATGGCCTCCGACGAGAGCCTGGAGCTGCAGATCAAGGCCCGCCACGGGGTGGAGGGCCTGGACGCCTCCATGGACGAGGTGCGGGCCCTGTTCCGGGCTATGCGGCACACCAGCTTCCGCAGCCCCGATCCCTTCGGCCTCATCACCCAGGAGAGCCTCCAGCTGCTCTGGAAGACCATCAGCAGCGCCGCCTTCGTGCTGTTGATGCTGATCTCCAGCGTGAGCCTCGGCGTGGGCGGCATCGTGATCATGAACATCATGCTGGTGAGCGTGGTGGAGCGCACCCAGGAGATCGGCGTCCGCATGGCCCTCGGGGCCCGCAAGCGCGACATCCGGCGGCAGTTCCTGCTGGAGGCGGCCCTCCTCTCCGCGGCGGGCGGCGTCATCGGGGTGCTCATCGGCGCCATCGGGGCCTGGACCGTGCGGGCCCTGGCGGGGTTCCCCGCCCAGATCACGGTGCCCATCGTGCTCACGGGCATCGGCCTCAGCACCCTCGTGGGCCTGGCGGCGGGCTTCCTGCCGGCGTTCCGGGCCTCCAACCTCGTCGTCATCGACGCCATCCGGGCGGAGTAGGCCATGGCGGATCGCGTCAAGCGCATCGGATTCCGGGGCATCGGGCGGGAGAACGTGCGGTTCGCCCTGCGGGCCATGGTGGCCCAGAAGCTGCGGAGCTTCCTGACCCTGCTCGGCATCGTGGCCGGCGTGGCCACGGTCATCGCCATGGTGAGCTTCGTCGCCGGCTTCAACGCCGCCGTCACCGACAGCTTCTCCAGCTTCGGCACCACCCTGGTCCAGTTCCAGAAATACGAGCAGCGGTTCGGGGGTGGCGGGCGCCTGCCGGAGGACCAGAAACGGCGGCGCGACCTCACCATCGCCGACGCGGAGGCCCTGAAGTCCACGGCCACCCTGGCGGGCTCGGTGTCCCAGGAGCGCTACCTCCGCGGGACGGACGCGGCGAACCTGAGCATCAAGACCCCCGAAGGGCAGGAGGCCAACGCCCCCACCTTCGTGGGCACCAACCCCGACTACGCCCCCTCCAACAACGCCTTCGTCCAGGACGGCCGGTTCTTCGTGGATGCGGACGTGACCCACGCCTCGCGCACCTGCGTCATCGGCCCCCAGACCGCCGAGGCCCTCTTCGGGAAGCGGGATCCCATCGGGCGCCCCGTGCTCGTCAACGGGAACAGCTTCACCGTCATCGGCCTCCTGGAGAAGAAGGGCAGCTTCCTGGGCGGGGACGCGGACAACATCCTGCTCATCCCCATCAGCACCTTCGACGAGATGTTCCCCCAGGTGAAGAACGGGGGCGGCGATACCATCCACATCGCCACCGTGCCCAAGGACCCCAAGCGGATGTACGACATGATGGACCAGGAAGTGGCCATCCTCCGCGCCCGCCGGGGCCTGATGGCGAATCAGCCCAACGACTTCGCCATCTTCACCAGCGAGGCCCAGCTGAAGACCTTCCAGCAGATCACCGGCGGCATCGCCGGGGCCATGATCCTCATCGCCGCCATCGCCCTGCTGGTGGGCGGCGTGGGCGTCATGAACATCATGCTGGTGAGCGTCACCGAGCGCACCCGCGAGATCGGCGTGCGCAAGGCCCTGGGCGCCACCCGCAAGGACATCGCCATGCAGTTCCTCGTGGAGGCCATCAGCCTCACGGGCGTGGGCGGCGCCGTGGGCATCGCCATGGGCCTCGGCATCGCCATGCTCGTGCGCCTGGTCTTCGACTTCCCCGCCGCCGCGCCCCTGTGGAGCGTGGCCCTGGGCTTCGGCGTGAGCACCGCCATCGGGCTCATCTTCGGGCTGTGGCCCGCCCTGAAGGCCGCCAAGCAGGATCCCATCGAGGCCCTCCGCTACGAATAGCCCGCACCCGCGCCCGTGGGCCAGCGCCTGGGCGCTCGCCCTGCTCGCGCACGGCGCCTGCTCCCCCGCGAACGGAGGCGCCCCCGGCGCCTCCTCCCGCTCGCCCCTGGCTCGCGGAGCGGGTCCCGCGGCCCGCCCTGAAGGCCGCCAAACAGGATCCCATCGAGGCCCTCCGTTATGAGTAGCCCCACTTGAGCGCCTGGGGCCAGCGCCTGGGAACCCGCCCCCGCGACGCGGCATCCCCTGGCTGTTCCCCTTCCCGAGGCACTCATGACGCTCCGACTGCTCACCCTGTTCCTGCTCGGAACCCTGCTTCGGGCGGACGCCCTCGGCGACCTCAGGGATGCCCTCGCCCGCCTGGACGGCCAGTCCCCGGTGAAGGCGAGCGTCGAGTACCAGTTCTGGAGCCGCCAGGGCGATGACAAGCAACCCGTCGTCACGGAGGGGCGGGCAGCGGCCACCGTGGAGGACGGGCCCCAGGGGCTCCGGATGTCCTGGGCCCCCGATCTCCTGAAGGCCGCGGCGCGCGAGGCCCAGGCCCAGGCCACCGACCCCGAGGCCAAGGCCCCCACGCGGCAGGCCCTGGAGGGGCTCAGGGCCCTGACGGTCCGCGATGCCCTCCACGGGGCCGAGGCGCTGCTCCGCGCCCTCGATCAGGCCCAGCTCGTCGAGGCCCGGGAGGACACCTGGCAGGGGAGGCCCGCCCGGCTGCTCCGCCTGAAGATCAGCCCCAGGCTGTCCCGGCAGGACCGGAAGTATGTCAAGGAGATGGAG
>JAJYBX010000349.1 GCA_021778785.1 Acidobacteriota bacterium | reverse complement strand
CCAGATCGGGATTCGCCGCGTACAGGGCCTTGCACCCCTGCTCGGTCCGGAGCTGCTCCACCACCGCACGGAAGTCCTCCCATTCGGGCCGGATGCGATCGATGGCGAAGCCCAGGACCTGGTTCTTGAACCCGTTCGGGTCCTTCTTCACCCGGTGGGCCAGGTAGGTGACGCCCCCCACGCAGGTGGCCAGGGCCAGCACGGCCACCACCCCGCAGCCGAGCAGCACCTTCGCCCAGGTGGGCATCCCCACCTTGGTGGGTTTCCCGTATCCGCCGTTGTCCCAGGAGGAATCTGCCATGGGTGGCTCCTAGAGGAGGTTGCTGGCCAGCTCGGCGAGCTTGCTGCGTTCGCCCTTCATCAGGGTGACGTGGCCGGAGATGTCCAGGTGCTTGAAGTGGTCCGCCAGGAAGCTCAGGCCGTTGGTGCTGGCGTCCACGTAGGGGTTGTCGATCTGATGGGGATCGCCGGTGAAGACGACCTTGGTGCCCTCGCCGGCGCGGGTGAGGATGGTCTTCACCTCGTGGGGCGTGAGGTTCTGGGCCTCGTCCACGATGAGGAACTGGCTGGGGATGCTGCGGCCCCGGATGTAGGTGAGGGGCTCCACGCTGAGGTACCCGGCCTCCTCCAGCTGGGCCGCGGTCATGGTGGTGCGCCGGCGGGCGTCCATATTCGCCGCCACGATGAACTCCAGGTTGTCGTAGATCGGCTGCATGTAGGGACGCAGCTTCTCGCCGATGTCGCCCGGGAGGTAGCCCAGGTCCCGGCCCATGGGCATGACGGGGCGGCTCACGAGCAGCTTGTGGTAGCGCTCGTCGTCCACCACCTGCTGCAGCCCGGCGGCGATGGCGAGCAGGGTCTTGCCGGTGCCGGCCTTGCCGAGGAGGGTGACCACCTGGACCGCATCATCCAGCAGGAGGTCCATGGCGAACTGCTGTTCCCGGTTCCGGGCCTTGATGCCCCAGGGCGGGGCCTCCAGGCGCCGCAGCGGGTGGAGCAGGCCGTCGGCGGCCATGAGGCGGCCCAGGGCCGTGTGGCTGGGGTTCGTCCGGTCCACGAGGGTGACGAACTGGTTGGGCTCCATGTGGAGTTCGGGGTCGGGCTGCAGGCCCCCGTCGTAGAGGAGGTCCACCTGGGGCGGGTCCACTTCCCAGGTGCGGTGGCCCGTGTAGAGCTCGTCCATCTCCACGCGGTCCGTGGTGTAGTCCTCGGCCTGCACGCCGATGGCGTCGGCCTTGATGCGCAGGTTCGTGTCCTTGCTGATGAGGACGACCCGCTCCTTGAGCGTGTGCAGCAGCTCCCGGGCGCAGGCCAGGATCTGGTTGTCGGCCTTGTGCTTGTCGGCGGACAGGATGCCCAGGTCCAGGCTGTGGGCGGCCACGTCCACCTTGAGGGACCCGCCCCCCTCCAGAGGCACGCCCCGGCTGAGGCTGCCATTGGCGCGCAGGCGGTCCAGCATGCGGGAGACCGTGCGGGCGTTGCGCCCCACCTCGGTCTGATCCTTCTTGAAGTGATCCACCTCCTCGATGACCACGATGGGGATGACCACATCGTGTTCCTGGAAATGCAGGATGGAGTTCGGATCGTGCAGGAGGACGTTCGTATCCAGGACGAACACCTTCTTGCTGGATGGTGGGACCAAGGGACCTCCTGGTTTGGCCGGAGCCTACCACCAAGCGCCCGGGCGTGCACGGCTAGGCTTTGCCCGGTTGCCGGTGGGAAGATGGCCCTTCCAACGGAGGCATGTCCGATGAGGTTCGCACCCATGGTCCTGGCACTCAGCACGGCCCTTTCCGCCCAGACGCCGCCCGCCTATCCGCAGACCCGGAAGGATGCGGTGGTGGACGACTACTTCGGCACGAAGGTGCCCGACCCCTATCGCTGGCTGGAGGACGACAACAGCCCGGAGACCAAGGCCTGGGTGGAGGCCCAGAACAAGGTCACCTTCGGCTACCTGGAGCAGATCCCGGAGCGGAAGGCCATCCTCTCCCGGTTGACGAAGCTGTACGACTACGAGAAGTACTCCGCACCCTTCAAGCAGGGGGGGCGCTACTTCTTCACCTACAACAAGGGCCTGGAGCCCCAGGCCAAGCTCTACTGGACCCAGGGCCTCAAGGGGCAGCCCAAGGTCCTCCTGGATCCCAACACCCTCTCCAAGGACGGGACGGTGGCCCTGGCGGGTCTGAGCGTCACCCATGACGGCAAGCGCATCGCCTACGCCCTGGCCGAGGCGGGCTCGGACTGGATCACCTGGCATGTCCGCGACGTGGCCAGCGGCAAGGATCTTCCCGACCTGATCCGCTGGTCCAAGGCCAGCGGCGCCAGCTGGCGACGGGACGGCAGCGGCTTCTACTACAGCCGCTACGACGCCCCCAAACCCGGCGACGCCCTCAAGGGCATCAACCAGAACCACCAGGTGTTCTTCCACAAGCTGGGCACGCCCCAGGCCGAGGATGCCCTCGTCTACAAGCGGGCCGACCATCCCGACTGGTACCTGGGCGCCAGCGTGACGGATGACGGCCGCTGGCTCGTCATCAGCGCCGGCAAGGGCACGGACCCGAAGACCAGCCTCTTCATCCAGGACCTCTCGAAGCCCGGCGCAAAGGTCGAGCCGCTGCTGGAGGCCATGGACGCGAGCTATTCGGTCATCGGCAACGACCAGGACACCTTCTTCGTCATGACCGACAAGGACGCCCCCCGCTACCGCCTGGTGGCCATCCGGCCGGGCCATTCCCAGCCCGCCCAGTGGAAGACGCTGATCGCGGAAGCCAAGGGGCGGGATGTCCTCGACGGCGTCTCCTTCGTGGGCCATCAGTTCGTGGCGAACTGGATGCACGATGCCCACACCCGCATCACCTTCCATGACCTGAAGGGCAGGGAGACCGGCGAGCTGAAGCTGCCCGCCCTCGGCACCGCCGCAGGTTTCGGCGGCGAACGCGGAGACATGGAGACCTTCTACGCCTTCACCAGCTTCACCTACCCCTCCACCATCTACCGCTACGACTTCCGGACCCGGAAGAGCGAGGTGTTCCGGGCCCCGAAGGTGGACTTCGACCCCGCCGCCTACGAGACGAAGCAGGTCTTCTACCCC
>JAJYBX010000348.1 GCA_021778785.1 Acidobacteriota bacterium | reverse complement strand
AGCATGCGCCGCGTCTCCTCCGCCAGATCCTCGGTGGTGACGACGAAGACCCGCTCCAGGGCCACGTGGCCCTCCAGACGACGCACCGTCTGGTGCAGGAGGGTCTCCGTCCCCACGATGGCCAGGAACTGCTTGGGCCGGGCATTGCGGCTGCGGGGCCAGAAGCGGGTCCCCCGCCCTCCGGCCATCACGACGGCCACCATGGAAATCGGGTTGCGCGTATCCGACATCAAGCCTCCCTCCTCGTGGCCCAAGCGCGGGAGGTCTCGCGTATCGGCGCAGCCGATGCCGAGAAGACGACGGCCACCATGGAAACCGGGTTGCGCGTATCCGACATCAAGCCTCCCTCCTCACGGCCCAAGCGCGGGAGGTCTCGCGTATCGGCGCAGCCGATGCCGAGAAGACGACGGCCACCACCGCCCCCTTGGAATCCACCGCCATCGCATCCTCCATGTGCCGGGCCTTTCAGCAAACCATGCGGGTGACCCCCATCACAAGCGCGGCCGGAGACCCGGTCGTGATCCGTGCGGAGGCCCCTCCCCTCTATCCTTAATTGATTCAAGAGTCTGTTAAGGACTCGAGCCCTCGAGGAGCCCCCCATTCCCATCCAGTTGGCCGCCCCCGCCGCGACGGGCTACGACTACCGGACCCTGCTCAGGGAGCTCCCCCTCCTGGTCTGGAAGGGCGACGCCTCGGGCGGCTGCGAGTACGTGAACCAGACCTGGCTGGATTTCACAGGGTTGCCGGTGGAGGCGATGCTGGGCCAGGGCTGGACGGAGTCGGTCCACCCCGAGGACCGGGACCGGCTGCAGAACACCTACGCCGAGGCCTTCCAGGCGCGGCTGCCCATGGGCCTGGAATTCCGCCTGCGGCACCGGAGCGGCGAGTACCGCTGGGTGCTCGGCAACGGCAAGCCCTTCTACGATCCCGAGGGCCGGTTCGCCGGCTTCCTGGCCGCCTGCGACGATATCCACGCCATGCGCACGGCGGACCTCCGCATCCGCCGGCTCACCGATCTGTACGCGGCCCTCAGCCGCACCAACCACGCCATCATCCATGCCCGGGACAGGCAGAGCCTCTTCCAGGAGGTCTGCCGCATCGCGGTCGAATCCGGCCGGTTCAGGCTGGCCTGGATCGCGGTGCCGGGGACTGGCTCGGGGACCTGCCGGCCGGCGGCCCACGCCGGCCCGGCCTCCGCGTACCTGGAGGGCGTGGGGGGCTGCACCAACGCCCAGGACCCCACCAGCATGGGGCTGGACGCCGAGGTGATCCGGGACGGGACCCCGAAATTCACCCGCGACCTCCCCGCGGTCGCCACCTGCGCCAGCTGCCGGGACAACGCCGCCCGCCACGGCCTGCTGGCCCAGGCCGCCTTCCCCCTCCGGGTGGGCGGACGCACGGAGGGCAGCTTCAGCATCTTCTCGGAAGAGGCCGGGGCCTTCGACCGGGACATGATCGCCCTGCTGGAGGAGATGGCCGAGGACATCTCCTTCGCCCTGGACCACCTGGCCCGGGAGGAGCGGCGGCGCACGGCGGAGCGGGCCCTGGCCGTGGCCCTGCAGGAGCGGCAGGCCATGCTGGAGGCCGCCAGCGTGGCCAAGGTGGTGCCCTGGTCCATGGACCCGGGAGGACACCTGCGCTGGGGTGATTCCGCCGGGCCGGTGCTGGGCCAGGCGCCGGCGGCCCTGGCGGCGCATCCGGGCTGGCCCTGGCACCTCCTCCTGGAGGAGGACCAGCCCCGGCTCCGCCAGGCCCTGCGCGAAGCCACGACGGGCCTGGTGGCCGGGGCGGACTGCCGGATGCGGCACGGCGACGGGCGCGTCATCTGGACCCGCTGGACCCTGGCCCGGGACGGGGAGGGCTTCCGCGGCGCCCTGCAGGACATCACCGAGCAGCACACGGTGCAGGAGCAGCTGGTCCAGAGCCAGAAGCTGGAGTCCCTGGGCACCCTCGTGGGGGGGATCGCCCACGACTTCAACAACCTGCTCATGGCCATCCTGGGCTATTGCGAGATCTTCGAAGGGGATACCGCCTTCACCCCCCGCCAGCGCAAGGGCCTGGAGGTGATCCACCGCGCCGCCCACCGTGGCCGGGACCTGGTGGACCGCCTCCTGGGCTTCAGCCGCCGGGTGGCCCCGCGGCGGGAGATGGGAAACCTGAATACCGTCCTCTCGGAATCCGCGGCGCTCCTGATCCATGCCCTCTCCAATCGCATCCACCTGGACCTGCGGCTGGCCCCGGGCCTTCCCGATGCCAGCTTCGATTCCAGCCAGCTGCACCAGGTCGTGATGAACCTCGCGATCAACGCCCGGGATGCCATCGAGGGGGAGGGCGTCATCACCCTGCGGAGCGGCGTGGCCGCGGTCCCGGCCGACCAGGCCCTGGCCCACCGGCGCCTGCCCGGCACCTACGTCTTCCTGGAGGTGGAGGACTCCGGGACCGGCATCCCGCCGGACCGTCTGCGCCGCATCTTCGAGCCCTTCTATTCCACCAAGGGCGCCAAGGGGACGGGCCTGGGCCTCTCCATGGTCCACGGCATCGTCACCGAGCACGGCGGCTTCGTGGAATGCGACAGCCGCCTGGGGGTCGGCACCCGGCTCCGCGTGCTGCTGCCCCTGGGCCAGACGGGCCCCGTGGCCTGCGACCCGGATGAGGGTGGCCCCGCCATGCGGGTCCTCCTGCTCTGCGGTGAGCCGGCCCGGGCCAGACTCGCCATGGGCCTCGTCCAGATGGGCCACCATGCCGTGCCCGGGACCTCGGCCACCGGGACCGTCGCCTCCGGTCGCACCGATTGGGACCTGCTCGTGATGGATCCCGCCGCCCTGGACCTGGAGCCCGCCACCCTCCTCGATCGTCTCCGGCTGAACGGCTGGAGCGGACCCTTCCTCCTTCTGGGCCCCGATCGGCCGGGCGCCCTGCCCCGCCCCGCCACCGGCGCCCTCACCCGGGACTTCTCCCTCATGGAACTCATCGAGGCCCTGCACCTCGCCCGACCCTAGGCCTCCCATGCCCAGCATCCTCCTCATCGAAGACGACCACGACACCGCCGAGACCCTCCAGGCCATGCTGGAGGTCGAGGGACACGCGGTCCTCCGCGCCGAGAAC